>CAIYZZ010000263.1 GCA_903930805.1 uncultured Rhodocyclaceae bacterium
ATCTTCTTGCCGGGCACTCAGTGCCTCCTTACGTTTGTCGTCAGGAGATCACTGTATCCCTCGCTTCCGGTCCTTCCCGGCTTAAGGTCCAACCGGCCAAGATAGTTGTCACCGACCGGTCACCCTAATTGTCGCCGGCCATGCCACAGCAGGAGATACCGGCGCTGGCGTTACCATCATCCCCATTCCTGCCGCATCCGCCATCGTATCCACCGCATTCAACATCGTCTCAGGTGCAAGGTGACTGTACCTGGCCGTGGTCTTAATCTGGGTGTGGCCCAGCAGCTTCTGCACCACGTACAACGAGTGGTTACTATTGATGAGGAAACTTGCCGCAGAATGGCGCAAGTCGTGGATGCGCACTACAGGCATGCCGGCTTAGGGCGGGCTTGTGATTTTGCAGCCGACTCGTTTGTTGCTTATCGGCTAGAGAGAGTCATTGCTTACTTCTCAGTTGAACTTGATCGTCTCCCCCTGCATCACCTGCTCCAGTGGCGTTGGCAGTGCCTCGTTCAGTGCCTTGCTGTAAGCCATACGCGCCGTCTGCAACACGGCGGTCTGGGCTGTCAGCCTTTGCAGTTCGGCATCGACAAACTGGAGCATCGCGAGTTGGCCCTTGGCTTCTTCGGAGAGGGTGTCGAGTTCGTAGTCTTGGTTGTCGATTTTGATGAGGGGCATGGGTTATCCAGCAAGGGTAGAAACGAATCGGCAATGATACAGGCTTGGCTGCTTTCTCATGCCGGCAACACCCGCCCCGCCAGCTCCCTGAGCACCCCCTCCTCCACCGGCCCCTTGCTTGCTACCAGCCACAGGTCGAGGAGTTTCAGGCAGATGGCCAGCATTTAGGGAAAACGGCCAGAGCGCCCAAAGGACTTGGCGGATCGAATGCTTGCCGTGGTATCGGGCTGTCCATCTTGGCGTGGCTTCGTTTGGAAATTAGCCGCCCCTCAGTGGCTATCCTTTGGTGGCAACCACCTTTGCCTCCACTTCTAGCGTATGCCCGCGCCAGGCTTGCGCTTGCATCAGTTGTCGAAATGCCCGCTCAGTCTGGTTATCCAATGCTGTTTGATAACGTGCCAGCAAATCGGCGCGAATTGGTACAAGCTGGCTTGCAACGGCCAACTTTATGGCACTGCCGTCATCGATCTTTTTGACAAACATCGCCTTCAATTTTTCTGCCTCAGTACGCCATTGCTTGGCAAGCCGCGGCAAATTCCTCAGAATTCCACCTTCGCCAAGGCCTCCATAGGCTAGGTCGCTGGTTTTGTTGTCAGCCGCATCAACTTTCAGTTTTTTGGCCAAGTAGGGATACCTGGCAACAAAATCGTCATGGTGCGGCCAACCCGCCTGGGAAAACAGATCATCCAACTCATTCAGCTGAGCGTTGATAATCTCGAGGGCGCCGCGCTGAATTTCATCAACTTCTGCCGTTTGGTCGGGCGACAGGTCGGCACCGACAAGATAGCCATATTCTTTCAGCAATTTTTTCCTGACGGCATCAAACTGCTGGGAAAGCTCTATTTCCGCATGCTCCGCCCGCACCAGTCGGCGCGAACGCCACACGCCGATGGCAATGCGTTCAACCAGGTAGCTCTCGTATATCCCGACGGGACGCAGATCTTCTGTCAGCCCCTGCAAGAGTGCCGCAAATTCGTCCGGATTTTCATCAGACAACAGCAGTTCGCCACTCAACAGACCATGTCGCAGTGCATTCGTGCTTGCGCGCTTTTTGCCTTCGGGTGTCAACGGGCCAGTGCTGTTGCGTGAATTACGACGATTGGCAGCAGCCTTCTTCGGGCTTGAATTCATATTGCACTCCATCCGTAACACAATAGGAACCCATCCACCACCCAACTGCACCGGGGAAAACTTCTCCCGGATGCCGCACCCCGCCTAAGGTGAATGGCCGATGGGAAATCGGGTACTTTCCGTTTCCCGCGCCACCCACCCACTGCCCACCCAGTGGCGGCTAGAGCAAATGGCAGGGTACGGTTTCTGAGTACGGGTTAAATTTGCGGCCAGTAGCCAGATTCTCGCTGATGTCGAATTGCAAGGATCAACACAAATTCGGAAGCTTCGTCGTACCTGTAGAGAGCCACATAGCCTGAGCGACCGCGAGAAATAACCAGCTCTCGATAACCATACTCGACAGGGCGACCAATAAGCGGATGACGCTTCAATATAGAAACAGCATCAACAATTAGATCTGTCGTTTCAACAGCAGCGGATACATCGGTTTCGAGCAGGAAGTCGGTAAGTCTTTCAATATCGCGACCCGCTTCCTCGGTAATTTTCAGCTTCGCCAAGATTTCAGCCTCGGTTTGCTAACTTTTTTTCCAGCTACGCGGGCTTTTATATAAGCACAGAATTCATCACCATCGTAACACTTGCCCGTAGCCAGAAATCGCTCGTGGGCAGCCTTGGCATCCGCCAGAAAACTCGACCGCTGTTCTGCCGCTTGTGTCGCCATTTCGATCGCCTGCACCATAAACGCATGGGGTGTCACCCCCTGGTTCCGCGCAACTGCAACTGCCCGCTGCTTGATCTCATCATGGAGTTTCAGTGATGTGGTCGACATAGCCTTTCTCCCTTCCTATTCAGTGTCACTATGGTAACACTGGCGTTGCGCAACTTCAATTGGCTAACGTACTTTAGTCTTGCAACATCCGCTAATTCTCACGCGTTTTCTCCTGGTTCCGTAAGTCAAACACTACCAACATAAACTCTGCTTCTGCCGCAATTCATTGCCCAATGGCCCCTTTGGGGAGCATCGCGAGCTGGGCCTTGGCTTCTTCGGAGAGGGTGTTGAGGTCGTAGTCTTGGTTGTCGATTTTGATGGGGGGCATTTCGGGTACCTTGAGTGAGAAAGCTCATTCCAAATCAAGGCACAGAGATCAGAGAGTTCGCGCCCTCACGAAAAACTGCAAAGTCGCCAGCTCAGCCACATCGGCAGGAGTGAGGTCAGAAAG
>CAIYZZ010000264.1 GCA_903930805.1 uncultured Rhodocyclaceae bacterium
ACGCTGGGTATCAAGGAAATCGTCATCGGCATGGCGCACCGTGGCCGCCTCAACGTGCTGGTAAATACGCTGGGCAAGCAGCCTGGCATGCTGTTCGCCGAATTCGAGGGCAAGAAAAAAATCGAGTTGATCGCGGGCGACGTCAAATACCACATGGGCTACTCATCGGATGTTGCCACACCCGGTGGCCCGGTGCATCTCACGCTGGCCTTTAACCCCTCGCACCTCGAAATCGTCAATCCGGTGGTCGAAGGTTCGGTCTATGCGCGCCAGGTGCGGCGCGGCGCGGCGGGTAAAAATGAAGTCCTGCCGGTGCTGATTCATGGCGACGCCGCCGTGGCCGGCCAGGGCGTCAACCAGGAAATGCTCAACTTCTCGCAAACGCGCGGTTATGGCACGGGCGGCACGGTGCATATCGTCGTGAACAACCAGATTGGCTTCACCACCTCCGATCCGCGCGATCTGCGCTCATCGATTTATTGCACCGACATCTTCAAGATGGTCGAAGCACCGATTTTCCACGTCAATGGCGACGATCCGGAGGCGGTGGCCTTCGTGACCCAACTGGCCCTTGAATTCCGCCAGGAGTTCAAGAAGGACGTGGTGGTCGACATCATCTGCTTCCGCAAGCTCGGTCACAATGAGGCGGACGAACCGATGGTGACGCAGCCACTGATGTACAAGAAAATCGCCGCGCATCCCGGCACGCGCAAGCTCTATGCGGAAAAGCTGCTCAGTCAGGGTGTGCTCGCCCCCGGCGATGACGAGCAGATGATCAAGGATTATCGTGCCGCGATGGATGCCGGCAAGCATCTTTTCGACCCGGTCATCACCGACTACAAGAACACCACGGCGATCGATTGGGCACCGCATGTCGGCGCGGTTTACACTGAAAAGTGCAATACCACGGTGACCTTAAAGGAACTGCAGCGTCTTGGCCAGCGCCTGACAGCGGTCCCTGAAAATTTCACCCTGCATTCACGTGTGCAGAAGATTGTCGATGACCGCAAGCTGATGCTCGAGGGCAAGCTTCCTGTTGACTGGGGGATGGCAGAAAACCTTGCTTATGCCACATTGCTGGCCGGGGGTTACGGTGTGCGCATCTCGGGTGAGGATGCGAACCGTGGCACATTTTTCCTCCGTCATGCGGCCTTGCATGACCAGAACCGCGAGTAGTGGGATGAGGGCATTTACCAGCCGCTGGCGCATCTTCAGACCGAGCAGGGCCCATTTCAGTGCTGGGATTCCGTACTGTCGGAAGAGGCGGTGCTCGGCTTCGATTATGGCTATGCTACGGCCACGCCGAGTGAGTTGGTAATCTGGGAAGGTCAGTTCGGTGACTTTGCCAATGGTGCGCAGGTGGTGATCGACCAGTTCCTCTGCTCAGGCGAAGCGAAGTGGGGACGCTCTTGCGGTCTCGTGCTGTTGCTGCCGCACGGTTACGAAGGTCAGGGGCCGGAGCATTCGTCGGCGCGTCTCGAACGCTACATGCAGCTTTCCGCCAACTTCAACTGGGAAGTGTGCTACCCGTCCTCGGCCGCTCAAATATTCCATCTGTTGCGGCGTCAGATGTTGCGCGCGCAACGCAAGCCGCTAGTGGTGATGACGCCTAAATCGCTGCTGCGCAACAAGGACGCTACCTCGAGCATAGATGAACTGGCCAGCGGTACCTTCCAGACCGTGATCGGCGATGTCGAGAAACTCGACCCCAAGAAGGTGACGCGCGTCGTTACTTGTACCGGCAAGATCTACTACGAACTGGCGGTTGCCCGACGCGAACACAAGATCGGCAATATCGCACTGCTTCGCATCGAGCAACTTTATCCGTTCGATGATCGCCGTCTGGCCGAGGAGTTGGCCAAGTACCCCAACTTCAAGGAACTGGTATGGTGCCAGGAAGAGCCGGAAAACCAGGGAGCCTGGTATGCCAAGCACCATCGTTTGACTCAACTGGTGAAGAAGGGGCAGACCTTGAGTGTTGTTTCGCGGCCGGCCTGTGCCTCACCGGCGGTGGGTTA
>CAIYZZ010000265.1 GCA_903930805.1 uncultured Rhodocyclaceae bacterium
GGGCTGATGACGTCGATCAAGGCCGGTCCGCGATGGCGCAGTGCGCCCTTGATCAGCGGGATCAGTTGTTCCTTGTCACCGGAGAAGCTGCGGGCGACATAGGTTGCGCCCAACTGTAGCGCCAGCGCCACGAGGTCGATGGGACTGTCGTTGTTGACCACGCCGCGCTTGTTCTTTGACCCCTTGTCGGTGGTGGCCGAAAACTGCCCCTTGGTCAAGCCATAGACGCCGTTGTTCTCGACGATGTAAGCCATATTGACGCCACGGCGCATGGCATGGGCAAACTGACCGATGCCGATCGAGGCAGAGTCGCCATCGCCGGAAACGCCCAGATAGAGCAGGTCGCGATTGGCCATCGCGGCGCCCGTGAGCACCGAGGGCATGCGGCCGTGGGTGGTATTGAAGCCGTGCGAGGCGCCGAGGAAATAGTCTGGCGTCTTCGACGAGCAGCCGATGCCGGAGAGCTTGGCGACGCGATGCGGCTGGATGTCGAGATCGAAGCAGGCCTGTACCACGGATGCACTGATCGAGTCATGGCCGCAACCGGCGCACAGGGTCGAAATGGCACCTTCATAGTCGCGCTTGGTATAGCCGAGAGCGTTTTTTGGCGCATCTTGCCGCAGCAGATTGGGTTTGACGAGGTAAGTCATGAGGCCACCTGTTTGCGAATGGGCGTTACCTTGTGCGCGGAAAGCGCGTCGGCAATCTTGCCGGAAATGAAGCCGGCGGTAATCGGGGTGCCGTCGTAATGCAGCACACGGATGAGTTTCTTCGGATCGGCTTCGCCTTCAGTCAGCAGTAGCATGCGCAACTGGCCGCTTTCGTTCTGCTCGACGACGAAGACGTAGTCGTGCTCGTCGATGAAGGCGATCACCTCATCGGCAAAGGGGAAACCACGCACCCGCATCAGGTCGACATGCACGTCCTGATCCTTGAGCAGTGCAAATGCTTCGGCCATGGCCGGGCTGGTCGAACCGTAGTAGATCGCGCCATAACGGGTGGGCTGTGCGGCACGCTGTACGACAGGCGCGGGCACCAACTTCTTGGCGGTCTCGAACTTGCGCCGCAGGCGTTCCATGTTGTACACATAGTCGGCACCGGTTTCGCTGTATTTGGCATAGGCGTTGCGCGTGGTGCCGCGACTGAAGAAGGCGCCCTTGGTCGGGTGCGTGCCGGGAATTGTGCGATAGGGAATGCCATCGCCGTCGACGTCCAGATAGCGGCCGAAGGTCTTGCCGGCATCCAGATCGGCGGCGCTCATCACCTTGCCGCGGTCGTAGCGGCGCGAATCGTCCCAGTCAAAGGGCTTGCACAGTACTTCGTTCATGCCGATGTCGAGGTCGAGCAGCATGAGAACGGGTGTCTGCAGGCGCTCGGCAAGATCGAAGGACAGGGCGCCTAAGGTGAAGCACTCGTAGGGGTCTTCGGGGAACAACAACACGTGCTTGGTGTCGCCATGCGACGCGTAGGCGCAGGCGATCAGATCGGACTGCTGGGTGCGGGTCGGCATGCCGGTCGACGGGCCGCCGCGCTGCACGTTGTAGATCACCACCGGAACCTCGGCGAAGTAGGCTAGGCCGAGAAACTCCTGCATCAGCGAGATGCCGGGGCCGGAGGTGGCGGTAAAAGCGCGGGCGCCGTTCCACGCGGCACCGATGACGATGCCGATCGCGGCCAGTTCGTCTTCTGCCTGCGTAATCGCGTAGCGCGCGCGGCCGTTGTCGGGGTCGGTCCGGTACTTGCGACAATAACTGGAAAAGGCCTCGATGATCGAGGTCGAGGGCGTGATCGGATACCAGCCAACAACTGTGGCGCCGCCGTACACGGCACCGAGGCCGCTGGCGTCGTTGCCGTTGATGAAAATTTTATCGCCGACCGAGTTAGAGCGCTCGATGCGCAACCCGATCGGGCAGGCCAGGTTCTTTTTGGCACCCTCGTAGCCGAGCTTCAGTGCGTTGATGTTGGACTCGATCAGCTTGTCCTTGCCACGGAACTGGTCGGCGATCAGGTGCTCGACTGCCGCGAAATCCATGTCAAGCAAGGCCGTGAGCGCGCCGACATACATGATGTTCTTGAACAGCTGGCGTTGCCGCGGATCGGTGTATTCGCGGTTGCACATGTCGGTGAGCGGAATGCCAAAAACGTTGATGTCGTCACGAAAACGCGATTTCGGCAAAGCTTTGGTCGAGTCGTAGAGCAGATAACCGCCAGGTGATATTTCGGCAATGTCGCGATCCCATGTTTGCGGATTCATCGCCACCATCAGGTCACAACCGCCACGCCGGCCAAGCCAGCCAGCCGCAGAGACCCGCAACTCATACCAGGTCGGCATGCCCTGGATGTTGGATGGGAAAATGTTGCGCGGTGCCACTGAGACGCCCATGCGCATCACGGCACGAGCGAACAGCTCATTAGCCGACGCCGAGCCGGAGCCGTTGATGTTGGCGAACTTGATGACAAAGTCGTTGCAGCTTTGAATAGCTTTTGTGGTGCTCATGTGCGTGGTACCTCCGCCCCGGCGTAGGCAGTCTGTAGGAAGAACTTCTGCATATCCCAGGCGCCAGTGGGGCAGCGCTCAGCGCACATGCTGCAATGCAGACAGACATTCTCGTCCTTGACCATGATGCGTCCAGTCTTGAGGCCGGACGCGACGTAAAGTGCCTGGTCGCCGTTCTTGGCGGGCGCCTTGAGCCTGCCGCGCAGATCATCCTCTGTGCCGTCCCGGGTGAAGGTGATGCATTCGGTCGGGCAGATGTCGACGCAGGCATCGCATTCGATACACAGCTTGTTGGAAAACACCGTTTCCACGTCGCAATTGAGACAGCGTTCGGCTTCAGCCAGCGCCAGCATGGGATCGTAGCCCAGCTCGAGTTCGAGTTTAATGTCCTTCAACGCGGCGTCGAGCGCCTTCATCGGCACCTTCTTGCGCGCCTCCTCGGACACCTGGTTGTCATAGCTCCACTCGTGGATTCCCATCTTCTGGCTGACCAGGTTAACCGTCGGCGGCAGGCGCTTCTTCACATCTTTGCCGCGACAGAACAGGTCGATGGAAGTGGCCGCATCGTGGCCTTGCGCCACAGCTGTGATGATGTTCTTCGGCCCCAGCGCCGCGTCGCCGCCAAAAAATACCCGTGGCAATGTGGATTGAAGGGTTACCTGATCGAGTACCGGCATGTCCCATTTATCGAATTCGACGCCGAGATCGCGCTCGATCCAAGGGAAGGAGTTTTCTTGGCCAATCGCGATCAACACCGTGTCGCACTCCATCAACACGGCGGGTTCCCCGGTGGGGACCAGGCTGCGGCGGCCCTTGGCGTCATACTCGGCGCGCACCTTCTCGAACAGCACGCCGGTCAGCGTGCCTTTATCATGCTTGAATTCCTTCGGCACCAGCATGTTGAGGATGGGGATGCCCTCGTGTTGGGCTTCCTCCTTTTCCCACGGCGAAGCCTTCATTTCCTCAAAGCCGCTGCGCACCACCACCTTCACGTCGGTACCGCCCAGACGACGGGCGGAACGGCAGCAATCCATCGCCGTGTTGCCGCCGCCCAGCACGATCACGCGCTTGGCGATACTGGTCACGTGGCCAAAGGCGACGTTGGACAACCAGTCAATGCCGATGTGGATGTGCTTGGCCGCTTCCTGGCGGCCAGGGATATCGGCTTCACGGCCACGCGGGGCACCGGTGCCGACGAAAATGGCATCCCAAGGCTCGGCCAGTAGCCCGCGCAGGCTATCGATCCAGTGATCAAGTTGGAGCTTGATGCCAAGATTGATGATGTAGTCGCACTCTTCGTCGATCACGCTGTCGGGCAGGCGGAATTTCGGAATCTGGCTGCGCATCATGCCGCCGGCCGTTTTGCCGGTGTCGAATATCGTGACTGCATAACCACGCACCGCCAGGTCGCGCGCGACCGTGAGCGAGGCCGGTCCGGCGCCAACGCAGACGATGCGCTTGCCGTTCTTTTCGGCGGGGGCTAGCGGCAGGCGGGAGCGGATGTCTTCCTTGAAGTCGGCGGCGACGCGCTTGAGGCGGCAGATGGCCACCGGTTCAGCATCCACGCGGCCACGGCGGCAGGCCGGTTCACAGGGGCGGTCGCAGACGCGGCCAAGAATTCCGGGGAATACATTCGAGCGCCAGTTGATCATGTAGGCGTCACCAAACTGGCCAGCGGCGATCAAGCGAATGTATTCGGGAACGGGTGTATGGGCAGGGCATGCCCACTGGCAATCCACGACCTTGTGAAAATAGTCGGGCGCACCGATTTCGGTCGGTTTCACGTGCTTCACTTCTCCACTCATTTTGCGGTGCCAGCGGCCACCGGCACCGATTTTTCGGGCTAGTCTATCACCAGCAGAATCCTTGTGCGTGCGACAATTGCTATCGAACGTCTTCAGTCGATTAAATTTCCGGAAGTCCTTGTCAGGTGAAATCGGTTAAGCTTCTGGCGACTTTCCAACCTACGATCTCTTGCTCCCATGACACTACGCGCACTGATTTTCGATGTCGATGGCACATTGGCCAACACCGAACGGGACGGCCACCGGCCGGCATTCAACGCGGCATTTGCAGAGGTCGGCCTGCCCTGGCACTGGGATGAGGCGTTCTACGGAACCCTGCTGGATGTGACCGGAGGCAAGGAGCGGATTCTCCACTACGCGAAGAATTTCGATCCAGCGACCTTTGCCCGTCCCGATTTCGATGCCCTGCTGCAGCGCATCCATGAAATCAAAACGCGGAACTACCAGCGGCTGCTGGACGCTGGTGCCATTCCGTTGCGTGCCGATATTGGCCAGTTGATCTGTGAAGCGCGCACTGAAGGCGTCAAACTGGCGATTGCTTCCAGCTCAAAACCGCAAAACGTGGTGGGTCTCCTGCGGGCCAACCTGGGTCCGCGTGCGGATACCTGGTTTGATGTCATCACATCGGGCGACGATGTGGCCGCCAAGAAGCCTGCGCCCGACATTTACCTCGAAACGCTCCGGGCGTTGGGTCTGCCGGCGTGCGACTGCCTGGTTGTCGAGGATTCATCGCATGGACTTGCCGCCAGCCTGGCTGCCGGAATCCCGACGGTGATAACAGTTAGCGATTACACGGCCAACGAAAACTTCGATGGTGCTCGTATGGTGCTGCCGTTGACCGGGGGCATCACGTTGGAGAAACTGCGTCTCTGGCACGCCACCGCTGTCGCGTAAGCTGCCCTGACGTAAAGTCGGTGCTGGCGGGACGGCGGAGTTAAACTTCGCCGCACCTTGTCCAGATGGGTAATCACTCTGAGGATTCGAAACATGAAAAAATTACTAGTCACTCTCACTCTTGGCTGTTCCTTCACGCTACCAGCAAGTGCCGAGAGCGCGACCGAGCTTTTCGTTACGGTCAATTCTGGTAATCCACAGACGCAGGGCATGGCTCTGGTTTTGGCGACGCAAGCAATGGAGCAGAAAGCCGGCGTGCGTGTCCTGTTGTGCAGCGAAGGTGGCCAACTGGCAGTCAAGGGCAAGGAATCTGCGGTCCTCAAGCCACGCAATGTCACCCCCAATCAGATGTTGCAAGGCCTAATGAAGGCCGGTGCCAAGGTCGAAGTCTGTGCCTTGTTCCTGCCCAATGCCGACTTGAAACCCACCGATCTGATCGAAGGTGTTGAGGTTGCCAAACCCGCCGATGTGGCGAAGTATTTGCTTCAAGGCAACGTAAAAACACTGACCTACTGATAAAAAGTTGGCGCTGGCGGGACGGGTCAGCAGATATGGCCTAGCCCGGTGGCGGGCTGCTCAGGATGTTTTTCTTGATGCGGCCCATGACGTGCATCTCACAGGCACGGCAATCGAACTTGAGCGTGAGATGCTCATTGCCATTCACCAGCGTCATCGGATCGGCGCGTACCTGACCTTGTACGCCGGTGATGCCCTTGGCCTGATGCGGGCAAAGGTTGAAGGCGTGGCGCAGGCAGTGCTTGGTGATCATTAGCGAGACTTCGCCCGGTTCCTCGTGCGCCTCGTAGGCGGCGGCGATGAGCTTGACCCCATGCTTTGCATAAAAGCGCCGCGCCGCAGCGTTATAAACATTGGCGAGATAGGTCAGCGTGTCTTCCGGGCAGGGCGTCGGTGGCTCTGTGGCCGGGCGACGCTGTGGTCGGCCATATGCCGTCAGGCGCGCGGCGGCCAGTTGCGTGACCGCATCACGGCGCAACTGGTTGGCAACCGAGTTCGGCACGAACCACGGTTGCTGCCATGCGGCGGCGAATTCACGCAATAAAAAGTCGGTGCTGCCCATACGGCTTATTTGGTGGCGCAGTTGCTCATGTAGGCTGGACACGGCGGTGTCCGCATGCTGCGCCCGCTGCTTTTCCAGCGCGATGGCCGCAGTGGCGCGGATGCCATCGCTGTCGGTGAGCGTGAGAGCGAAGCCGTCCGGGGTTTCGGTGAGCTGGGCATCGACGCTAATGCGGCGCTCGGCGGAGGGCTTCGTCAGCGCCTGCTCCCAGGCTTGATCGCGGTTGCGGTTGATGTAAACGCCGACCATCAGGCCGGGCAACTGGTCCATGGGATCGTTCGGCGAAATACGCCAGCGCGAAGCGCCAACCGCTTCGACGCAGTTTGCCTGCGTGCCAACGACGGTACGCTTGTGCATCCAACTGAGGCCATCGCCGTTGGTAAGTGTTTCATTAGTTGCGATTTCAAAGCCGTCGGCCAGGACCTGCGTCACCTTGCCCAGTGGCAGGCCGACGAAGGCGGGCGTATCGAAAGCGGCGATATGGGCGGGATCGGTATTGCGGCCGTGGGTGAAATAGTCGGTGGCACCGCGGTGGAAGGTTTTGTCGGGGTCGGGCGTGAACAGGAGTTGCGTGTGGCCGCTGGAGGCCGGAACAAGATCGGGGCGCTGCTCGAAAATCGTATCGAGCAGGCGCCGGTAGTGGCCGGTGATGTTCTTCACGTAGCCGGCATCCTTGTAGCGGCCTTCGATCTTGAAGCTCTGCACGCCGGCCTCAATCAGCGGCAGCAGGTTGGCGCTCTGGTTGTTGTCCTTCACCGAGAGCAGATGCTTTTCGAAGGCGACGACACGCCCCTGCTTGTCCTGCAGCGTATAGGGCAGGCGGCAGGCCTGCGAGCAATCGCCACGGTTGGCGCTACGGCCGGTCTGGGCGTGGCTGATGTAGCACTGGCCGGAAAACGCGACGCACAACGCGCCGTGGATGAAGTGCTCGACGATCACGTCGTCCGGCAGGGCGGCACGCACGGCGGCGATCTCGTCGAGCGAGAGCTCGCGTGCCAATACGAGCTGCGAGAAGCCCGCAGCGGCGAGGAAGCCCGCCTTGGCCGGTGTGCGGATATCGCATTGCGTCGAGGCGTGCAGGTCGATGGGCGGCAGATCGAGTTCGAGCAGGCCCATGTCCTGCACGATCAGCGCATCGACGCCGGCGTTCCAGCAGTCCTGCGCCAAACGCCGGGCGGGCTCCAGCTCGCTGTCAGTAAGGATGGTGTTCAGCGTGACGTAGATGCGCGCGTGGAAGCGGTGGGCAAAAGAGACCAGACGCGCGATGTCCGCCATCTCGTTGTTCGCGGTGTGGCGTGCTCCGAAGGCCGGACCACCGATATAGACGGCATCTGCACCGTGCCGGACGGCTTCGATGCCGATCTCGGTGGTGCGGGCCGGGGCGAGCAGCTCGATGCGGCGGGTCATAAAAGTCGGCGCTGGCGGGACGGCTAGCCGCCGAAGCGGCGTAGTCCGTCGAGATCGAGAATCGTCAGGCCGCCGTATTCGACGTGCAGAAAACCGGCATCTTCGAGGATTTTCAACGAACGGTTCACGCGCTGACGCGACACGCCGGCGAGATGGCCGATTTCTTCTTGCGAGATGCTGAGGTTGGCGTTCTGTCCCGGATAGAGCACGGGATTGAACATGATCGACAGGCAGCGCGCGACGCGCGTGTCGGTGTCGTGCAGGCGCTCGGATTCCAGCAGGCTGATGAACTGGCCCAGGCGTTCGTTGATCTGCTCGATGATGGCGTGATTGAAGGCGATGCTGTGGTCGAGCAGCCAGCGGAAAGTTTCGCGTTTCATGCAGACGATACGGGTGTCGCGCAGCGCTATGACGTCGTAGCGGCGTGCTTCGGTCTTCATCAGCGAGCCTTCGCCGAACCAACCGCCGGAGGGGATGCCGGCGTAGGAGGCAGTCTTGCCCGTGACCCAGTCGGAAGACATCTTGGCCAGGCCATCGATAACGCCGATCCAGCACGATACCGGTTCGCCCTGGCGACAGATGAAGCCGCCGGCGGGAATGCTGCGCTCGACCATGCCCTGGCGTGCCAAGGTGAGCTCGTCCGCTGTCAGGCCGCACGCCCAGCGCGACAGCGCGATGGCGGCGTCGAGGCTTGGAATGGTTTGGGGAGAATTGTCAGCCACGCGACAATTGTATGCCGTTCGGTGGCTACAATGAGCCGCATATAGACCGCGCGGCATAGTCGCAAGCGGCAAAACGAGGAGACTGAGGATGGAGGCAGGGCCAGGCGCCAATGTTAGCGATGCGCTGGATACCTTTCCCCGGCTGCTGTTGCAGCATTCCCGCACGCGTGGTGAGCGACCGGCGATTCGCGAGAAGGACATGGGGATCTGGCAAAGCTGGACCTGGGCTGAGGCGGCGCGCGAGGTGCGCGGCATAGCTTGCGGCCTGGCCGAGCTCGGCTTCAAGCGCGGCGATCGCCTCGCTATCATTGGCGATAACCGCCCGCGCCTCTACTGGTCGATGTGCGCCGCACAAATGCTCGGCGGCATTCCCGTGCCGATGTATCAGGATGCTGTTGCCCAGGAAATGACCTTCGTGCTACTCGATGCCGGTATTCATATCGCTGTCGTCGAAGATCAAGAGCAGGTCGACAAGCTCCTCGAGGTGAAGGACCAGTGTCCCGAACTGCTGCACATTCTGTACGACGAGCCGCGCGGCATGCGTCATTACACGCAAGCTTTCCTGCATGGTCTCGATGAAATCATTGCCGCAGGCAAACTTCAAGACTCGAACCAGCCCGACTTTCTCCTTCAGGAAATTGCCCTGGGTAATCCCGACGACACGGCGATCATGCTGTACACCTCTGGCACGACGGGCAAGCCCAAGGGCGTCTGCCAGACGCACCACGCGATGATTTCTGCCGCACGCGGCTGTTGCGACTTTGACAAGCTCGACGATACCAACGAAGTGTTGTCCTACCTGCCGATGGCCTGGGTGGGCGACAGCCTGTTTTCTTATGCACAGGCCCTGGTGGCGGGTTTCACCATCAACTGCCCGGAGTCCGGCGACACCGTGATGACCGACCTGCGCGAGATCGGACCGACCTGCTACTTTGCGCCGCCGCGCGTATTCGAGAACATGCTGACCCAGTTGATGATCCGCATGGAGGATGCCAGTGCGCTGAAGCATCGCATGTTCCATTACTTCATGGCGGTGGCGAAGCGCTGCGGCGCAGATATTCTCGATGGCAAGCCGGTGAGCGGCAGCGACCGGCTGCTTTACGCGCTCGGCAATTTCCTTGTTTTCGGCCCGCTCAAGAACGTGCTTGGCATGAGCCGTATCCGCGTCGCCTATACCGCCGGTGCGGCGATCGGCCCGGACCTGTTCCGCTTTTATCGTTCCATCGGCATCAACCTCAAGCAGTTTTACGGGCAGACGGAGACTTGCGCCTATGTTTGTCTGCAACCGAACCGCCAGATCAAGTTCGATTCCGTCGGCCTGCCAGCGCCGGGTGTGGAGATCAAAATCGCGCCTAGTGGCGAAATTCTCGTCAAGGGGCCGATGTTGCTCAAAGAGTATTACCAACGTCCCGATGCCACGGCCGAGTCGATCAATGCCGATGGTTACTTCATGACCGGCGATGCCGGCTTTCTCGACGAGGACGGCCACCTCAAGATCATCGATCGCGCCAAGGATGTCGGCAAGCTGACCAACGGTGCGATGTTCGCGCCCAACTACATCGAGAACAAGCTCAAGTTTTTCTCCTACATCAAGGAGGCGGTGGCCTTTGGCAACGGCCGCGACATGGTGTGCGCCTTCATCAACATCGACATGGGGGCAGTGGGCAACTGGGCGGAGCGGCGTGGGCTGGCCTATGCGGGCTATAACGATCTGGCGGGCAAGACCGAGGCCTATCAGCTGATCCAGGAATGTGTCGAGCAGGTGAATGCCGAGCTGGCGCACGATGCGATGGTGGCCGCTACACAGATCCATCGCTTCCTCATCCTGCACAAGGAGCTTGATCCCGATGACGATGAGCTGACGCGAACGCGCAAAGTGCGGCGTGGTTTTGTCGCGGAAAAGTATGCTGTGCTGATCGACGCGCTCTAC
>CAIYZZ010000266.1 GCA_903930805.1 uncultured Rhodocyclaceae bacterium
CTCACCCCCTCGCCCCTTGCTCACCCGCTCTTCGCCTATTCGTGCGTCCTCGGCACTTCGCAGTCTGCTCAAGTGGTCCTGGCGTCTGCTGCTGGTGCTGTACTTCGCGGCCGGACTGCTGATTCTCGTCGGGCGACATTTCCTGATGCCGGAAATTGCCAGCCAGCGTGGCCTGGTCGAGCAAAATCTGTCGGCTGCCATCGGCCAGCCGGTCAAGATTGCTGCTTTGTCCGCGACGTGGCCAGGCCTGTATCCACAACTTGCCATCGAGGGACTGCAATTGCACGACCGGCAGGGTCGGCCGGTGCTGGCCTTCGAGCGCGTCGAGGCAGAGATCGGCTGGTCCTCGCTTTGGCACTTCGGACTTCATTTCCATCGCCTCGAGATCGTCGCACCGGCACTCGATATTCGCCGGGACGCCAGCGGCATCTTGTTTGTCGCCGGCATGCCGATGCAGGGTGAAGGGGAGGGTGGCTTCGCCGATTGGCTGTTGGCCCAGAGGCGCATCGTCGTCCGCGATGCCCGCCTCATCTGGCGTGATGAGTTACGCAATGCGCCGCCGCTGGAATTGCAGCACCTGAATCTTGATTTGCGAAATGCCGGCCGTTACCATAGTTTTGGTCTCATCGCCGAACCCGGTACCCAGATGGCGACACGACTTGATCTGCGGGGGAATTTCGTCGGGCATGACCTCACTGATTTATCTCAATGGCGTGGCGAACTGTATGCCGAGCTCGAGCGGGTCGATCTGGCGGCCTGGTCTCCCTGGGTCGACTCCCCATTCGATTGGTCGCGAGGTACTGGCGGTTTGCGTCTCTGGCTGACCTTTGAAAATCTGTTGCTCAATGGCACCACACTCGACCTGCGCGTGAGTGACGTGGCGGTGCGCCTGCAGCCGGATTTGCCGGTGCTGGAACTCAAGCAATTGCGCGGCCGCATGATCAGCCAGCGGACCCGGGAAGGGTTCGTCGGCGAACTCAGGCAGCTCGAACTGGAGACGCGCAATGGCATCACCGTGCCGCCCACCAACGCCCGTCTGTCGATTGACAACGGCAAGGGGCGCGAAGCCGGCGAGTTTCGTGTCAACGGTCTCGACTTCGGCGCCTTGGCCGACCTGGCCGATCATCTACCGCTGCCAGCCCATATCCATGAGCGATTGAAAAGTTTTGCACCGGAGGGACGCCTGGCAGAATTTTCGTTCTCCTGGCGCGGTGTGCTCGATGCCCTCCAGCACTGGCAGGTCAAGGGTCGCTTCGATGGCCTGGGCCTGGCCGCTTATCATGAGTTACCCGGCTTTTCCGGGATATCGGGGTCGCTCGAGGGTAATGAACGCTCGGGCAAAGTGCGTCTCGACAGCCAGAATGCCAATATCTTTTTGCCCACGGTATTTCCCGGTCCGAAGCTGCCACTCGAAAGTTTGGATGCCGACATTGGCTGGCAGTCCCGCGAGGGAAATACCGATCAGATCGACCTGCTGATTTCACGCATTGCCTTCACCAACTACGATGCCAGCGGTGAAATGACCGGCCGCTATCGCTATACCGGCCTGGGGCCGGGAGAGATCGACCTGTCGGCCAAGCTGATGCGCGGTTCGGGTAGTGCCGTGTGGCGTTATTTGCCGTTGGTGGTTAACAAGGACGCTCGCGACTGGCTGCGCGACGGCATCGTCGGTGGCAACTCGGCCAGTACCAGCCTGCGGCTCAAGGGGCCGCTGGCGGAGTTTCCCTTCAAGGATGGGAAATCCGGAATTTTCCAGGTCAAGGGCGCCTTCCAGGGAGCGACGCTGAAGTATGCTTCCGGCTGGCCGGAGATCACCGATATCGATGGTGACCTGCTGTTCGAGGGTGCACGCATGCTGATCCGTGGCCAGCGCGGGACGATTCTCGGCGTTGCGCTGACCGACGTGCAGGCGGAAATAGCCGACCTGGAGGCACCGGAGGAGTTGCTCAGCGTCTCCGGTCGTGCCAAAGGACCAACGCAACGGTTTCTCGATTTTATCGAAGCGAGCCCGGTGGGGGAACGCATCAATCACTTTACCCAGACGATGGCGGCGACCGGCAAGGGCGAACTCGATCTCAAGCTGGTACTGCCATTGCACCACCTGACCGATACCCAGGTGCAGGGGCGATATCGTTTCGCCGACAATCAACTCAGCGTGATCCCGGGGCTGCCAACTTTTTCCGGTGCGCAGGGCGAGTTCGGTTTCAC
>CAIYZZ010000267.1 GCA_903930805.1 uncultured Rhodocyclaceae bacterium
GTATCGAGCTTGCGGATCACCAGAAGGCGGCCGACTACACCGCTGCCAAGATTCGCCTCGGCCTGATTGAACTGGGCGTCGATACCGTCCTGTTGCTGCTCTTCACCTTCGGCGGCCTGCTGGCCGCTGCCGACCAGTTCTGGCGCGGCATATTCCCGGAGGCCGGCTTTGCTCATGGCCTGGCCCTGTTCGCCAGCGTCGGCGTGGCGGGCTTTATCGTCGGTTTGCCATTTTCGCTGTATCGCACCTTCAGGCTCGAAGCGCGCTTCGGTTTCAACAAGATGACGCCCGCTCTCTTAATCGCCGATCTCGGCAAGCAACTGCTGCTGACGATACTGATCGGCACCCCGTTGCTGCTTGTCGTACTGTGGTTGATGGGCGCGATGGGCGCACGCTGGTGGCTTTACGTCTGGAGTACCTGGCTAGGCTTCAACCTGCTGGTGTTGCTGCTTTATCCGACCTTCATCGCCCCGCTGTTCAATAAATTCACACCACTGGCCGAGGGCGAGATGAAGAACCGCATCGAAGCGCTGCTGGTGCGTTGCGGTTTTGCCAGCTCCGGGCTGTTCGTCATGGATGGTTCGATACGCTCGGCCCACGGCAATGCCTATTTCACCGGCTTCGGGCGGGCGAAACGCATTGTTTTCTTCGACACCTTGCTCGAGAAACTCGCACCTGGCGAGGTTGAAGCCGTACTGGCGCATGAACTGGGCCACTTCAAGCACCGCCATGTCTGGAAGCGTATCGCGGTAATGGCGGCGTTGTCGTTCGTCCTGCTCTGGTTGCTCGGTCAATTGATTGATCAGGTATGGTTTTATGAAGGACTAAAAGTCGGCGCTAGCGGGACGGCGCAAAGCGCGGCGATGGCGCTTATTTTGTTCTCACTGGTGCTACCGGTATTCACATTTCCTTTCGGGCCACTGATGTCCTGGCTGTCACGCCAGCACGAGTTCGAGGCCGACGCCTATGCGGCTCGGCAGGCGGGTGGTGCCGATCTAATCGCCGCGCTGGTCAAGCTCTACCGCGACAATGCGGCGACACTGACACCCGACCCGCTACATTCACTGTTTTACGACTCGCACCCGCCCGCCAGCCAGCGCATTGCTCACTTGCGTGCTGTAACCGCGTGACACAGACAAATACCGGGACCATCGTCGCCGCCTTCGGCCGGCACTACGAAATTGCACTGGATAACGATGCGGACGGTCGCCGCGTCAACGGCATCCCGCGTGGCAAGAAAAGCCCCTACGCCTGTGGCGATCGCGTCACGCTCGGACCGCTACACGACAGCGAGGCACAGATTCTCGGCCACGCACCGCGCCGCTCACTGCTCTACCGCAGCGATCAGTGGAAACAGAAACTCATCGCCGCCAATGCGACACAGATCGTACTGGTCGTCGCCACCGAACCGGGCTTTTCGGACGAACTTATTTCACGCACTCTCGTCGCCGCACAGCACGAGCAAATGCGCGCTGTCATCGTGCTCAACAAGGCCGATCTCGCAGCAAATCTTCCTGCCGCGCGCGCCCAGCTTGCACCTTTTGCCGCACTCGACATTCCGGTTGTCGAACTCTGCGCACTGCACGACGCCCAGTCGCTGGCTCCCTGGTTGACAGACCAGGTTTCAGTGCTGGTCGGCCAGAGTGGCATGGGCAAGTCGACACTCACCAATATACTGATTCCGGGCACCGATGCCGCGACACGCGAAATCTCCACCGCACTGGATTCCGGCAAACACACGACGACACATGCACGCCTGTATCAGCTACCAGGTGCCGGCGCGCTAATCGACTCCCCCGGCCTGCAGGAATTCGGCCTAGCTCACCTGACGCGCGGCGAGATCGAACTGGGCTTTGCAGAGTTTGTTCAATATCTCGGCCACTGCCGCTTTCGTGATTGCCGCCACGAAAACGATCCGGGGTGCGCGATCAAAGCGGCCATCGCGGCCGGCACCATCCACGCGCGGCGACTCACACACTTCGTCACCATCACCAGCGAGGGTGACCGGGCCAAATTGTTCTGATGGCAGGCTGACCTGACGGTCAGTGCTTCATCTTGCTGTGATCCATGTTGCCCATGCCGCCCATTCCACCAGCGGGCATCTCGGTCATCGGCTTCTTCACAATGGCATGAACCTCTTTGGTGCTGCCGTCGGCGAAGCCCAGGGTGATGACGACGTGTTCGCCTTCCTTGAGAGGTGCCTTCATGTCGATCAGCATGACGTGATAGCCACCTGGCTTCAGCTGCACCTCGCCCTTGGCCGGCACGGCGATCTCTTTCACCTGGCGCATGCGCATCACCCCGTTGTCGTTGATGTGGTTGTGTAGCTCAGTGACATTGGCGACGGTACTGTCGGCCTTGACTACCTGCGTGTCCTTGTCGCCGGCATTCTTGATGATCATGAAGGCGCCGGTGACTTTTGCGTCAGGTGGGGCCAGACGCACATAGGGATCGACCACGCTAATCTGGTCGGCCGCACCGGCAGCAAAGGCCGGCGGCGTAGTCAGGCTGGCGAGGATGAAAATGGCAAGCGGGAAAACGTTTTTCATGTGAAGACTCCATTCAGTTTGTGGGTAGATACTTGCGTATTTCGGCCGCCAGTTGTTCTGGCGGCAGGGCGTGGGGAAGGCTGGCGATGAGACGTCCCTGCTTGTCGATCAGGTAGGTCAGCGCGGTGTGGTCGATGACATAACCGCCCGCCGAGGCATTTTCCTGGCGGACGAAGACAGCACCGTAGCGGCTGGTTATTTCTGTGAGCCGGTTGACCGGTCCAGTAAGGCCGAGGATCGCCGGATGAAAAAACGTAGTGTATTCAACGAGCCGCGCCACAGTGTCACGCTCGGGATCGACACTGACAAAAAGCGGCTGCACCTGGGCGATTTCGGTTGGGGTCAAACTACCGAGCGCCTGGGCAAAAATCGCAAGCGCTGTCGGGCAGACGTCCGGACAGTAGGTGTAGCCGAACTGCAGGAGCACCAACTTGCCAGCAAAGTCGTGAAGCGAAACGGCACCCTTGGGGCCGTCGAGAGTGAAATCACCGCCGTGCGGTGGCGCGGCGAAATTGGTGGGGAGCGGGGACTCGTTCGGCACTGGCTGCCAGTAGAACACCACGCCGAAGATCGCCAGCACCAACAACATGTTGAGGGCAACCAGCAACTTTCTCATGATCAGTGGCCCGCCTCGAAACGGAAGGGAACCGCGATGCGCGTGCGACCGGTTTCGACCAGCACGGTCGCCTGCCAGGTCATGCGGCCGGTGATACAGACCGGTAGCGTGGTCTGCCCAGCAAACTTACCGGAGCCGGCGGGAGTCAAGCTCGGCCGGTTGAACCCCATGTTCATGCTGATGCCGGCAAAGTCGACCGTCACTTTGTCAGCCATCGCACCCTCCAGTTCAACAAGCATTTCCAGCGGAGCCGACACCGGGATGGGACGGGGCATCAGAGAAAACCTCAGCCGGCCACCCTGTGGTAACAGCGCGCGGCAAGCGCCCCGTTGCAGGTCGCAGCCCAGATCAGAATAGACGGTGACATCAGCTTTCGGTATCAGCAGAGGAGAAAGTTTGTAGCTCACGACCCCGATCAGGATCAGGGCAAGGATCATGGCTGAATCGACGAGCAGGGATTTGCTGAGAGGCATGAGAGGGCGAAGGTATCACACGGTGGGCGATTGTCCCAGTCAGGCACAATGCTGGGAATAGATCCATCTTGATTCCGCGCAAGGATAAGCGCCGAGTGGCTCTATTGTGCGTGTGACAAATTGTCGCACTTGCAGTTGAAGCTCAAGTAAGTTGTCGAACCATCAGCAGAGGTATATAAACGTTCACTGATGTGTCTTGGCACTTCAGTCAGATAAATATGAAACACATGAGGACATGGGTATGAAGATGATTCTGGTTATGGCCATTATTGCCACATTGTTTTCCGCCACTGCGGCCCTGGCCGGCCCTCTCGCAGCAAAGAAAGAAGGCAGTGAAGGCAAGGGCTACAAGCGGAATGCCCATGAAATCGAAATATTCGAAGCTCTCCAGAAAAAAGGCGATGTCAGGGCCGGCAAGGAAGGCTACGAGATTTGCAGCGCCTGCCACCTGCCCTCCGGTGCCGGCCATCCCGATGGCACCTTCCCGCAATTAGCCGGCCAGCACACTACCGTGCTGATCAAGCAGATGGCCGACATTCGCGAAGGCCTGCGTGACAACCCGACCATGTACCCGTTTGCCAAGGAACTCGTCAATGCACAGGAACTCGCCAATGTTTCGGCTTACATCGAAAATCTCTGCATTCCCGTCGATCACGGCATATATGAAGGTTCCGATGCCGCCAAGCAGATCGCCATGGGCAAGGACCTGTATGAAAAGCAGTGCAAGGAATGCCACGGTGCCAACGGCGAAGGTCGGAAGGAGAAGTTCTACCCCGTCATCGCCGGCCAACATTACAAGTACCTGTTGCGCCAGATGACCGAGATTCGCGACGGCAAGCGCCGTAACGCCAACCCCGACATGGTCAAGATCATCAAGCCTTACACCAACGATCAGTTGGTGGCGATCTCCGCCTATCAGTCCAGCCTGTCGATGCCCGGTTCGATGTGCAAGCCCAAGGCGGGCGCGGCCAAGAAGAAGTAAGTATTTGTCGTACAGGCGACACCTCCACCTCCCCAGGTCGATGCCAACCCTGCCCGCCAAGTGTGGGCAGGGGCTCATGCGAACAGATAATCACCATGTAAGCCGAAAACAACAAACAGAACAAGCTAATTGGCGGCATCACCCTGATCGCCCTGGTGGCGATGATCGCGGCCTACTTTGCCCCGATCTGGTGGGTTTCCTTCACTGCGCCAAACTATCCGCCGGATGACCGTGTGGATGGTGGTCGATCAGATCGTCATGGGCCAATTGGATGTCTTCGCCGCTCATTACTATCATGA
>CAIYZZ010000268.1 GCA_903930805.1 uncultured Rhodocyclaceae bacterium
GATCTGACGCCACAAGCAAGAACCAGATTGGCCAACCGGCGGCCTGAATGATCGAAAACACGGGAAGTCCTCCGGGGCGGTACAGACAGAGCCCGCACTTTACTACGAACCGGGGCCCTGCATTCGCTGCCTGCAACACAGAAACACGGCCGGTTTCTGCCCTCTTGTCGTGGCTTGAAACAGCATCCCTTGCCAATACTGACGACTACAATACCTCATGGATTCTGCTCCGGACATCGCGACCGTCATTACCGCCTGGCTCGGTCAGTTCGCCGCACGTCCCCCCGCGCATGCTGCCGTCCCGCTAGCGCCGACTTTTCGTGAAATCGGGGCTCCAACCGATCCCTCCATCACGCTACCTGCACTCGCCGCACTGGCTGCCGAGGCGCTGGCACGAGACCGCACACTGTGGATTGTCACCGCCGACGACACGCTGCTACCGGACATCTCCAACGCCCTCGACCTGCGTTTGCGTCCCCTCTGCCTGGTGCTACCCGGTGCGGACTACGCCGGCCGTATTGCCCTACGCGCCACCCTGTCGCTGCTGAAAAGTCGCCTGACGCGCGCCGCCGAAGACAGTGAGGGTCCCGCCTGGGCGGCCATGCGCGCACACCTGCTCAGGGACGACACCCTGTGGCGCGCCTGTCTGGCCTGGAGCATGCGCGGACTCGACAGCGAAGCCCCACCCGCCGAAATCGGCAATCTGTTCCCTGTGCGCATCGGCCCATGGCAACTTGCCGAACGCCTTGGCGCACCGGCCGAATGGGTCATGCTGATGCAATCTGGGCAGTTGCCCGCGCACGTCCGCACGCCGTGGCCCGGTGCACGCTGCACCTTGATGCTCGCTGCCAACCCGCTGAGTGGTGCCACCGGGCTGGCGGTAATCGACGAAACCAGTCGCCTGCACGCCGAACTCGAAGTGCTCGGCCAGGAGTTGGCTGAAATGGAGCTGGAACTAGCCACCGCGCAAGGCGAACTGGCAGGATTTACAGAGCGTTACCACGCCCTGATCGCCGGCCGACTGGCCGAGCTCGACCGTATTCAGGCCGATCTGGCGAAGCTCCGCATGCAGCACATGCCAGACGACCCAACACTGGATGCCACAGCCAGACAGGCCGAGGCCCGTGCCCAGCAATCGCACCAGGAAAATGAAACCTTTCGAACAAAGGAAGGGAACGGCGGCAAGCGTTTTGCCCCTGGCAACGATCTGAAAAAACGTTTCCGCCAGCTAGCGCAAAAAATTCATCCCGATCGGGCCGCCAACGAGGCGGACCGCGCCTGGCGCACCCAATTGATGAGCGAAGCCAACCGGGCTTATCGTGCCGGCGATATCGGGGCTCTGGATGAAGTTCTTGCGCTTTGGCTTGAAGGTGGGAGCGCTACTCGCCCCCGCCCAACGACATCTACGTCCGCCAGTACCACTGCCACTGCACTCACCGAGGAAGTGGCAAGAATTCGCCAGCGCATCGCTGCCATCGTGACTGAACTCGACAGGCTCTACGGCTCCAGGCTTTACGAACTATTCGCTGCAGCACGCGTTGCAACTCGCCAGGGACGCGATTTGTTGCAAGAAATGGCGGAGCAGGTCGATCGCCAGATTGATCTGGCAAATTCGCAGCTCGACAGCCTTGCTCAACCGGCAACAGCTTAAAGCGTGATTTCCAGCCCCTCGCGGGCTAGCATGACTTCACAAGCGGCATGGTCATGACGACCCAGTGCTTCTGCAAAGACCTTTTCCAGGTCATCGTCACTACGCGTGGGTTCGTGGTGGGTGCAGATCAAACGCTTGGTGCCAATGCGTTGAGCCATCCTGATGGCGTGATCAAACGTGCCATGCCCCCAACCGATCTTTGGCGGATATTCAGCCAGGGTGTAGGCCGCGTCGCAAATAAGCAGGTCCACCGGCCCAATGGCGGCATCGAGTTCAGCCGTACGCTGATCGACCATCGCCTGATATTCGGCATATTCGTGGTCAGTCTCAGCGTAGATATTGACCCAGGGCTCGTGGTCGCCGGTAAAAAACACCGACTTGCCGTTGCATTCGACGCGATAGCCAAGATCAGTCACGGGATGATTCATCAGCACCGGCGTCACTGTCGCAGCACCGATCGCTACCGGTTCGCCGAAAGTGAGCGTTTGGTATTCGATATTGTCCCTGACCTGATCCTCGCGTATCGGAAAGTAGCTGTATTGCATCTGCACTTCCATCACCTGTTCGATCCCAAGGCTATTGACGATGTCGTAGGCACCGTGGATGCGCACCTTGTTGCCTGGGATATAGAGCGGCACAAAAAATGGCAGGCCCTGGATGTGATCCCAGTGCGTATGGGTAATGAAGACGTTCGCGGTGACGGGCAGTCGCGCGAGCAGTGATTGCGCCAAGGGAAAGATGCCCGTACCAGCATCGAGAATGATCAGACTGTCATCGTCGCCGCGCACCTCGATACAGGTGGTATTGCCGCCATAGCGGGCCGTATGCGGGCCGGGCGACGGGATCGAACCACGTACGCCCCACATCCGAATCTTCATGGCCACTCCTTCCGTTCATTCATCTTTCCGTGCCGATCTGCGCAAAGGCCTGAGCGTCATCGACAATCTTCTGCATGTCACCCAATGAGGCAATCACCGCTTCGATATCATCACCAAAGCGTTGCGGAAGATCGGCCAGTTCATCATCGCGCCAGGGATTCCCGGCATCGCCGAAAACCTTCTTGCGGCAGATAGTATCCGCCAGGCGCAAACAATCGAGCATGGCGTTGGGTTCTGCGTGCTCGGCATGGTGGTCACGAATACAGTTGACGAGCGACTCGGCGAACTGCCACTTCTTTGCCAGCAAGGCACCGACAAAAGCATGATCGGCGCCAATGATCTCGGTCTCGGCCAGATAAAGCGGCTTGTCCATATCGGCGGCAATGGCCAGCGCCTTCATGAATTCGCCGACCATGGACTGGGCGAACACCACCTTGCCGAAGTCATGTAGCAAACCGGCGATATAGCAATCGCCCGGATCAGCCTCGGCGCGTGCATATTTTTCGCAGAGCAGCCGCGCAATGATCGCTACCGACAGCGAGTGCAACAGATAACGCTGGATATCGAACCCGGTCGTGTTGAAGCGCGGCAGGATACCCACGGCAGCGAACGACAGCGCCAGATTTTTGATGGTATTGATACCAAGATAGATGACCGACTGCCCCACCGAGGTAATCTTGTTGGGTAGGCCGTAGTAGGCCGAATTGATGACACGCAGAATCTTGACAGTCATCACCGGATCCTTCTCGATGACGCCGACCAAATCTTTGGGCAGGCAGTTGATGTTGCGCGTCATTTGAAGAATCGTCTGCACGCTCTTGGGGAAGGCTGGCATGCGCTCGATGGCAGTGATCAGCTTGCGTTCAAGTTCTGGCGTCAGATGAGAGGACATTCAGTGATTCGAGTCGAATTGAATTGAGTTGGATTCAGGCAGCCGCCACGCGCTCGTAATATCGTGCCCGGTAGAGTAGGCGACGTTTGTCGGGTGTTTCAGTGAAGCCACTGCGATCGTGCAGCACATTGTTGCACGCCAGACCCATGCCGGGTTCCAGACGGCCGTGCAAAGTCCAGGGGGTTGGTGCGGAGAGAATGCGCTTCAGCGCGA
This sequence comes from uncultured Rhodocyclaceae bacterium, assembly GCA_903930805.1. Taxonomy (GTDB): domain Bacteria; phylum Pseudomonadota; class Gammaproteobacteria; order Burkholderiales; family Rhodocyclaceae; genus Sulfuricystis. The sequence goes on from CAIYZZ010000268.1 coordinate 3,635, forward strand.
CAATGGCAGCCTGAGTCAGTGGGTCTTCACGCCAGGCAATGCTGACGGTACGCGCCGTGTAGCGCATATGCAGATAGCCGGCAGCATCGACTGAAAAGACCGGGCCGGGTTGCTCTGCGCGCGCCACACCGTCGTCGTCTAGGCGCGGCGGAATCGTCATCGCATCGGGGGCCGACAAGGCGCGGATGAACTCCGGATTTTCATCGCGCAACAGAATATAGGCGAGGTCGTGATCGAGCAACTGGTTATCGCCACCCGTCGCCGCGCTGCGCACACAATGCAGGATCAGGCCACGGATGGTGCGTTCAGGCAAATTGTAATAGCCGTCCGTATGCCACTTGATCGGCTTGTCGGTATAGGGAATGAACTCCTTGCGCTCACCACGCGCCTCGGCGCCGGTGACTGAGATCGGTGAAATGCC
>CAIYZZ010000269.1 GCA_903930805.1 uncultured Rhodocyclaceae bacterium
AGACCCCGCTCTACGCGACGATCTGGGCGCTACTGCTCGGCTACATCGCCACCTACCTGCCCTACGGCGTCCGCCCGATGTCGAGCGCCTTCGTCCAGATCCACAGCCACCTCGAAGAATCCTCCCTGGTCTGCGGCGCAAGCCCACTCTTGACCATGCGCCGCATCATCGTGCCGCTGCTGATTCCCGGCATCGTCTCGGGCTGGATCTTGATGGCCTCGATGTTCGTGCGTGAGCTGACGCTCTCGGTGGTCCTCTCTCGCCCCGGCACCGAAGTCCTCGCCGTGCAGATCCTGCGCTTCAGCGAGGATGGCCTCTGGGGCAAACTCTCGGCGCTAGGCATCGTCATGATCTTCATCTCGACCGCGCTGGTAATTCTGGCAAACGTGGTCGGCAACCGCTTCAAGGCGGCGTAGGCGTCAGGTGACTCGCCCTGCTGGTGCCGTCACCGCAGTCGGTGTCCAAGATTGGTCAGGGTTATCACCAGCTCACTGATGTTTACAGGTTTGGAAAAATAGGCGTCAGCGCCGATCCCCAGCCCGGCTAGCCGATCGTCCATCTCAATGGCTATTCGGAACTCCTGATCAATGCTGTTGAGCACGGCAATCTCATCTTTCCTATGCCGAAAAGAGCACCTTGATGAATGAAGGACGCTGGGCCGAGGAGGTTGAAACCCGCCTTCAACACCCTGACTATGCGGACCGCCGAGTCAATGTGACGCTGGAGAAAACGGCCAATGCCAACTGCGTAACAATTACAGACCAGGGAAATGGTTTTGACTGGCAGACTTATGTTGAATTCAGCCCGGAGCGCGTTTTTGACCTGCATGGTAGGGGCATCGCAATGTCCAGAGTTATCAGCTTTGACAGTCTTGAATACCTGGGCAGGGGTAATAGCGTAGTCACTACCGTGTTGCGGCCGAGTTCATGATGGAAGGCTTGATCGGTTTGCATCCCGGTTAAATCTATACCGTTCAATTATTATGTAGGAAAAATCCCACAACAAATGGCATATCACCTATAATGGTAGCCGAGAGGAAGCGCAATGAGACAGTGCGAAGCGATCAATTATCTGCAAGCCAAATCAAAGTGGGGCGATAAGGTTGGCGAGTTGGCGTCGGCTGCTTTGGTCGTGATTCAGAGCATCGACGATACCAACATGACCGACAAAGATATCCAATACCTGCACGATATCGTTCAGCATGTTTATGAAGAGGGCGGCAGGTCTATGCTCGAGGACTTACGTTACGGGGCGCGGGAGTGCGCGGTTTGCGCTGAGTTGGTCAAGCAGATCGAGGCACTTGGAATCTAATCACCGTCACGAAGCTACAGCCACATAGGTGGCATGAGCGCGTGTCCAGGCAGTCGGGTGCGTACATCGTGATGATGTTCAAGTCACTGCATCAAGTGCCACGCGACTGGATAGATATTGCTCTCAGCGAGATTTGCCGAGTTCTGAAGCTGGCACTGATATAAGAGGAATGAGTGCCCCGCGGTTCGTGATATTGCGTTAAGGTATCGAGGTATGGCCGTGCGCCAATTCACCTGGGGTTCATTTCCTTCCCTGTAGTTGGTTATCAAATGAACTGGAACTCATTCAAAATAACGCAAGTCCCGCCCCGCCGATGAGTGCCCCGACCCTTGATCGTGTCATTGATGTCGTTGCCCGTATAGACCACAGTGGCGAGCTCGCCTTCATGTCGGAACCAGGCCTGAGTTGGTTCGGTGTGACGTCAACGGTGCAGTTGCCAACCAGTTTCTTTGATCTTCTGCACCCGGTTGAAGCTGATGCATTCCGCGAGCAGTTGGCCAGCCTGCCCGACACTTTCGTCATTGATGCACGCCTCTTGAAGGGGGGCAATGAGGTGTGGGCCAATCTCCGGGGCTACCAATTGCCGGATGCCCGCCAATACCTCATTTGTATCCTCGACATCTCTCCCTGGAAATCCGATCAAACCGCACTGCGGCACGCTGCAGAACATGATGAGCTGACGGGCTTGCCGAACCGGACAGCGCTACGGCACGCTTTTGAAGACCTAAAACAGCAAGGCGTCTTTACCGTGGCGCTGCTGGATCTGGATGGATTCAAAAAGGTGAACGACACCTTCGGTCACGGCATGGGGGATGCCGTACTCAAGGAAACGACCCGGCGCTTGGGCAAGCTGATGGGTGCCAACGACGTCTTGGCGCGCCTTGGCGGCGACGAATTCGTGATGCTCCTCGCCGGCGCCAATGCTACCGATGCTGGTGCCCGCCTGACCAGCGTATTACTGGCAATTGCTCGGCCTTACGATACTGCGCCTCACAATGCCTACTTGGGTGTCAGTATCGGCCTTGCGGAATATCCGCTGCATGGTGACGACTATTCGACGGTGCTGAAGAATGCCGACACCGCCATGTATTTCTCCAAGAACGCGGGCAAGAATCGGATCACCGTGTTTACCGAGACGGCCGAAAGTGTGGACTTTTCGATCAATGCCGCCATCCATCACGGCATCCAGGAAGGTGAGTTCTATCTGGAATTTCAGCCACAATACAACATCGAACGCAGACTCGTCGGTGCCGAAGCCCTGATGCGCTGGTCTAGCCGCACATTTGGCCGCGTTCCTCCGGACAAGTTCATTCCCATTGTCGAAGAATCCGGCCTGATGCCGTTCCTCGGCAAATGGGCGCTGCGTTATGCCTGCCATCAGTTGCGCCGCTTCCATGAATTGATGCCCGACTTCGTCATGTCGATCAATGTCTCCCCGGTGCAATTCGGTGGTGAGGATTTCGACACCCTGGTGTTGGAAGTAATCGCCGAGACCGGGGTTGATTCGCATCGAGTCATCCTTGAAATCACAGAATCAACACTGATGCAAAGCCAGGAGAAGACCGAGTGTGCGCTGGCCAAACTGCGCGAACATGGGATCCGGTTCTCCATCGATGATTTTGGTACAGGGTTCTCGAGCCTTGCCTACCTCACTCGTTTGCCGGTATCCAGCATCAAGATTGATAAGGCATTCATCCGCGCCATTGAGAACCCTTGCGAGAATTGTGTCTCTGACCAGAAGTTGGTTACTGCAATGATCGATCTGGCCCACAACATCAACCTGAAAGTCGTGGCCGAAGGCGTTGAAACCGAAGAGCAGTTCAACTTTCTGAAACAGGCGGGCTGCAATCTGATTCAAGGCTATCTTCTCGGCAAACCTGTCTCTGGGGCAGCTATTACCTCGTTATTGGAGGCCGCAGCATGATCGAGAAAACCCTCGACAAGCTGTTCGCCGCGATTCAAATTTCGCAGGGCTTGCCCGCTGTCGAAAGCAAAGTCGCGGCGCTGCTGACGACGCTCAACGAAGGACACCAAACCAACCAGGATCTGGCCTCGCAGGTGGTCGAGGACTTTGCACTGACGCAAAAGGTACTCAAGCTCGCCAATTCGCCGATGTATGCGCCATTTGCCGAAAACACCGCCTCAGTGTCTTCGGCCCTGCAGATCGTTGGTGCGGATGCGCTTTTGCATGTTGTGCTGGGTACAAAAATGGTCGATGCCGACCAACTGGACGAGGACCCGGTTCTTGCGAAGACCCTGCTGGCCTCCGAGGTGGCGCGCAACGCATTTCCCGGCAGACTCGAAGAAGCCGCAGTCGCCGCGCTGATGTACAACCTGGGCGATCTGGTAGCCAATAAGTATCTGCCTGAGGAAGTTGTCCGCATCAACACGCTCGTGGCTGGGGGCAGCGATGCTGATATGGCGGCACGCAAGGTCCTCGGCGCCACCGTGTCGGAACTTGGCGCTGAGGTTGCCAAGCGCTGGCAATTGCCCCATGAGATTATTTCCATCATTGATGGATCCGGCGATCAGGATCTAGTGGGGATCGCGAAGTTTTCTACCACGGTGTCGGCGTTGCTCCACGATGGCAAAGTGGAAGAAGCAGGAGCGCTTGTCGCCGTAACCGAGCTGCCGGGAACTGATAAATCCAAGCTCGCAGGTTTGATTCGTGACAAGGCAGAAATGAGTGGAGCCAAACCCCGCAAGCTGGTTGAGACGGCATCCAATGTTGTGCTGGATGATCTGCATCAGCGATTGAGTGATGAAAGAAAGAGGACCATTGAGGAATTGGCGGGTGCGATCTTTCCGACGTTCTGCAATACCCTGGGGGCGACGAGATGTCTGTTGTTCATGACCATCAAGTCGGGTGACTTTTGTATTCGTTATGGGTTCGGCAAGGGAATCGACGAGCTCAAGAGCAAGCTAAAAATAAGCGGAGAGTTCAAGCCGACTGCCTTTCATGCAGCCATCAAGAACAATGTCGATGTCTCGATCACGGATGTGGCAAAGCTCAATGCAAGTGCATTGCCCGAAGGCTATCGACAATGGTTGCCCTATGTCACGAAACTGCTGATCTTGCCGATTGCCAACGTTCACGTGTCGGGCTTGCTCTATTGTGACTGGGAATCGGACAAAGAACTGCGGCTGGACGAACTGGAAGCAGTCAAGAATCTGCGGGATTTGTTCCTGCCCTTCTATCCGCAGTGATTAAACTCCCACGCGCTACATCGTCCCGTGAAAAGCGCTCCACTGCGGGACTGAAGGACTACCTTCTGCTATTTGTCGAACCTGGTGCTTGAGGACTGAAGCTAATCCAGGCACCGCTTTCGATAATCTTCGGCGCCACCTTTTTTCCTTGATAAAAGATCTGGATTTCACTGCCGTTCGCAATCCGAAATATTTCGTTCTTGCCAATCGCTACGCTTTCTGACGAGCCTTGGGGAATATCTATTCGCGTGCCATCTCCTGGGTCCCTGTGTTTCTTCTTGAATAGGACCGCTGGGCCTTGGCTAATCACAAGAAAAACGCCTGCTGGCTTACTCGGATTAACCCCCTGCACCGTTACCGTCTTTTCTAGTTCCGTTACCGCAAGATCTGCGGGGCGTGCTGGAACAAGGTTCTTGGTATCCCTATCCGTTTCTGTAACAAGAGAAGTTGTATCTCCAGTAACACCGCTCTTGTTATTTCTCAACTCACCGCTTCCTGCTGTAACTGACTGCGCAGCCAAGCTGCCATGGCTTGAAGAATCATTCTTAAGCGCTTCATTAGCTGCATTTGGAATAATGGGTTTCGGTTCTCCATTCGGAAACATGAAAATGCCCACAACGATTATCAGCGCAACCGCGCCACCGAGCTTGAGGCTGTTCGCAAAACGATCCCCAAACCGGCTCCCGGCAGGCACTGCCTCTCGGTTTGGCGTACCCGATCCATTGACCGTCGGTGGTTCTGACATTTGACTGC
>CAIYZZ010000270.1 GCA_903930805.1 uncultured Rhodocyclaceae bacterium
CCGGCAGCGTGGCTGCGCGATACGCTGGAGAAACTGCCGACCTGCCTCAATAGCAAGATCGATTCGCTGTTGCCTCTCACCGCCGAACCACTACTCAAAACCACTTCGTAAGCATACGCGGATGGGCTGCGCCGTTACGTTGCCTGAAGTGGAGAGCGGTCATTGACCTGCCTCGGCGACTGAACAGCAGGTATCCGGCGCATTGCTGTCCGACATGGAACGCGGTCTCACGGTCGGCATTGACCGATAAGTTGCCCTGCTCACTCAGCAGGTGAACACAGATTCATGGCTATGTTCGGAGGCAGCGTTGCAAATATGCAGTGCCTGGAAAAATAAATTCGACTCGGATATTGTCCCTCTTCGTCACTGATAATCCATCTGCATCTCTGTCTGTCCCGGAGTGACGGGGTTTCGATTCGCCCCTCGCTTGACACCCGATTTCCCGGTCTATATTGTTCGTGCCATCAACCGTGACGCGTAACGCATCGCGGTCAAAGTGGCAGCTGGCCACGCAAAACAAACAGCATTGATGAGTGTCGTAACTGGGCAACCGGTTCGCCACATTTAACAACGGCAGCCGACATCGGCGACCGTCGGATTGCAGGGCTCAAGAGAGTTCTCGTCCATTCAGGCAGTGATAGCGGTTTCGCTCGTCCCTGCTTTCCATGGCAATGACCACCTCGGCGGTTGTTATTTTCTATCCTCGCCGTCAAAGAGACGGGAAGCGATAGAAAAATCTCACATGCCCAGATGTCATGGGCCTTTGAACGCTCTGGCAGTCCTCCTGCCACGGCACTAAAACCACAACTAAAACTCACGCTCAACGTTCAAGGCAACGGGGGCCGCCGAATCTCGGCAGCCAGCAGGCCAGGCAATCTGCCATCCCCGCGATGCGAGTGAAGATGCGTTGGACGATTCATCAGCGCACCATCGGCCGCCATGCCGATAACCATCCTCCCGCCGGGCGCAAGCCTTCCGCGATGGTGTGCGCGTGAATGCACGGGCACGAGGCTTGCCCGAAATAGCCTCATCCCGGTCGTGATCGACGACCAGCACTCCGCAGCGACCGGCTGACTCCGGTTCAACACTCACCAACGGGTGGCGGGGATCGGAGTGCGACTGGGCCCCGGAAGATCGGTGGGCGTGCGTGATCTGCACCCCGCTTCGATCCTCGCTTCCCGTGGCCGGCGTCCAGTCATCGATCAACCCCAAGAACCAAACAGGAACAGTCATGAGCAAGTTCACCACACAACGCAATTTCGGCTTCGGCAAGCAGATGGACTGGGCTGGTCACCAGGCACTAAAGGATATCTATGGCCGAGGACATTTCGGCACGGTGGCCAGTCATGCCCAACGCTGGCAGCAATTCTGCAACTGGGCAAGATCCAACCACGGCATCAAAGATGCCTGCGCCATCGATCAATCACTGCTGGAACGCTATGCCGCCGATTTGGTAGAACGGGTCGAGGATGAAACCTTGGCCGTCAGCTATGCCCAGAACCTGATCGTCTCGGCCAACATCAGCCTGGAAGCCCTGCGTCAGGACAAGACCATCCGTATCGAGTCGCCGGCTAGCTGGGTAGGGAAACGGCAGACAGTCCGCACCAGAGTGCCGGACGGCATGGACTGGTCAGAAATTTGTCGCTTGGTTGCCTGCTTGCGCCAAAATAATCTGCACCGGGCAGCTGCCATCGTCCAGCTCTGCCGCTGTTTCGGAATACGTCTCCGCGAGGCAATCCTCGCCAAACCAGCGGACTGGCAACGGCAGGCCAGGGAACGCGGGCAGATCGATGTTCGGGATGGCACCAAGGGCGGCCGGGGCAAGGAAGTCGCACGCTGGGTGCCGGTCAGCGAACGTGGTCAGCTTGCCCTTCGTGAAGCTGTCCGGGTAAGAATCCAGTTGGGCGGGCAGAACCTGCTCAAGCCTGACGAGAACTTTGACGATCTGGTCAATGATGGCGAAGTCCATCGGGCAAGAAAAGTCCTGCACGAGTTCGGCATCAAGGGTTACCACGAACTCCGTGCGGCTTGGGCCTGCGAACGATACGAGGAAATCTCGGAGGTGACTGCACCGGTCCTGCAGGAAGGAAAATCATTTGGTCAGCTAAATGATGAACAGTTCCGGCTGACCCTGGCGCGCGAACTCGGCCATGATCGGATCGATGTCGTGGCCGCCTACATCGGGGCACGGCCATGAGCATCGCGATCCTGCTGAAGCGATCGCTGCCGGGATCGAAGTCGAGTATCGTCGGGCATATCGAGCGGGGTGAGCGTATTGCTCAAGCGATCCAGCAGCGCTTCGGCATCAGCGAACCGCGCCAGTGGCAGGCAAAGCATCTGCGCTGGGTGATGGAGCGCTGGGCCAGCGAGAAATCGGAGTCGACACGATATGACTACTGGCGGACAGCGAGGGTGCTGGCGTCGGTACTGAATCACTGGCCGGACTGGGAACCGCATTTGCGAGGTGAGTGGTGTCGGCGGGGAATCGGAGGGAGGAGGGCGAAGCTGGTGCATGCGAGTGTCGAGTTCAAAGTGCTCTAGCTTCGCTAGATTGCCAAGGCGCCAGCTCGCAACGCCCGCGGATTGACGATGGGAAAATATTGATAGAAAAGCCGCTGTGGCAAAAAAACAGGGCGGCGCTTCAGGTTCCGCAATGCGGTGATGAGCCCCAGCGCGTGGTCTCGGCCAGGGGCCGCTCGGGAACAGAAAATTTGCCCTGATCTGGCGTCAGCAGTAAAGATCGCATTGCAGTCACTGACTGAAATCGGCCCACGGACCGGTCATCGGCCTAACTGTCGCGGCCTAACCGGCCACCGGCGGTCTGATGACGTAAAACCAAAATCATTCAGGTGAAGTTAAGAGCCTCGCAGCCTGTCACTGCCGACAATGGGAAGGCAATGACTTTGAACGAGAAGGACTTGCCCACAGCAACGGAGGGCGTTGCGCTAGCAACTAGCATGGCCGCAAGTGGTCCAGCGGGGAGTCATTTCGAAGGCCAAGTCGGTGCCTTTTACCTGTTGTCAATGCTGAGCAGTGCTCATCCTCGTGGACTTTACGATCATTTTCAGGACGCATGGGCTACCGCAAATCTCGTTGCCTAAGTGGCCGGAGTCGGTCGATAGTAACAGTACAAGGGTAGCGCCAGATTACGATCACTGACACCGTTCCTCCATTGCGTTCGTTAGGCTCGATCACTCGGAAGCCGCCACCGGGTAGGCGGTTTCGGTGAAATGCATCGGGACTTTGTGGCCATCCCGTTTTGCTGGCTCACTTGGTGCGCCGCCGCCCGCAGATAATCAACTCGCGGTGATGCGAAATTCATCATCGTCAGCTGTTGTTCGATGAAATAATACTTCCCGCAGCCATTACGCTAGCATCTCAGAAACCCTGTCTGCATTGCGCATACTTGGGTGCTGATGGACAATGCAGGGCATAGCAGGGATCTACGAGAACATAGAGAAGACGCCACTGAAAATGAAACTCGAACAACTCCTGCCTAGCGCCGTCATTCGCGGCATCGTCCCCGATGCATTGGTGACGGTCGTCAGCGTCCAGTGGTTCGGCTCGGAGGCGCTGGAGCTTACCTACAAGACTGCCTCCGGCAAAGTCGCCAACGAGCTGCTCTACCGTGACGACGAGCCTCGTCTGGAACTGGTCGAGCAAGGCAGGCCTTGGAGTTTTGACGGCGACGGCGCACTGTTCCGGCTGGTGTCCGAGGCGCAGCGTATTCGCCTCGCTTATCTGTTCGACCCGGTTCTGGCGGTCCATACCTCGGTCGTCGACCCGCTGCCGCACCAGATCACCGCCGTCTACGAGTCCATGCTGCCGCGCCAGCCACTGCGCTTCCTGCTGGCGGACGATCCCGGCGCCGGCAAGACCATCATGGCCGGCCTGCTCATCAAGGAACTGATCGCCCGTGGCGACCTGCAACGCTGCCTGATCGTTTGCCCCGGCAGCCTTGCCGAGCAGTGGCAAGACGAACTGTTCCGGCGCTTTCATTTACCCTTCGAGATTCTCACTAACGACAAACTGGAAGCGGCGCGCACCGGCAACTGGTTCCTCGAAACCAACCTGGTCATTGCCCGCCTCGACAAGCTATCACGCAACGAAGACGTGCAGCTGAAGCTTCAGGCACCCGATTGCCGGTGGGACTTGGTGGTCTGCGACGAGGCCCACAAGATGTCGGCCACGGTGTTCGGTGGCGAGACCAAATACACCAAGCGTTATCGCCTCGGACAACTGCTTTCCACCCTCACTCGGCACTTCCTGCTGATGTCAGCCACCCCGCACAACGGCAAGGAAGCCGACTTTCAGTTGTTCATGGCGCTGCTGGACGGCGACCGCTTCGAGGGCCGCTACCGGGATGGTATGCACACGGCGGACGTTTCGGACCTGATGCGCCGGATGGTGAAAGAAAGCCTGCTCAAGTTCGATGGCACCCCGCTGTTCCCGCAGCGCATCGCCTACACCGTGCCCTACAAGCTGTCGGATGCGGAAACTCACCTCTACCGGATCGTCACCGATTACGTGCGCGAGGAATTCAACCGCGCCGAAGCCTTAGAAAACGACAAGCGCGCTGGCACCGTCGGCTTTGCGCTGACTATCCTGCAACGGCGTCTGGCGTCATCTCCCGAAGCCATCTATCAATCGCTGCGTCGTCGGCGCGAGCGTCTGGAAAGCCGGCTGCGCGAGTTGGAAGTGCTCCAGCGTGGCGGGCAGATCGCACCCATCGTCGCTGCCAGCGTTCCGGTCCTCGACAGCGAAGACGTGGAGGATCTCGACGAAGCACCCGACAACGAAGTCGAAGCCGCCGAGGAAGAAATCCTCGATCAGGCCACCGCCGCCCGCTCCATTGCCGAGTTGCGCGCCGAGATCGAAACCCTAAAAGGACTGGAAGGCCATGCCCTGGCTGTCCGGCGCAGTGGCACCGATACCAAGTGGCGCGAACTGGCCAGCCTCCTCGACGAGATATTCATTGTCGCAGGTGCCGCCAATCGTGCTGCTGAACCTGATGCGCCCTACGGTGCCGGCGCGATACCGCCACCCAAACCCTCTCCGCACCAGAAACTGGTCATTTTCACCGAGCACCGCGACACCCTGAACTACCTCGCTGGGCGCATTACCGATAGGCTAGGCCGCAAGGAAGCCGTAGTCATCATCCACGGTGGCATCGGTCGCGAAGAGCGCCTGAAGGTGCAGGAATCCTTCAAGCACGACCCCGAGGTGCAAGTGCTGCTGGCGACCGATGCCGCTGGCGAGGGCATCAACCTGCAACGCGCGCACCTGATGGTCAACTACGATCTACCGTGGAACCCGAATCGGCTGGAACAGCGCTTTGGTCGCATCCATCGCATCGGCCAAACCGAGGTTTGTCACCTGTGGAATCTGGTGGCGGACGATACCCGTGAAGGCGACGTCTACCGCAAACTGCTGGAAAAGCTTGAACTCGCGCGCCAGGCGCTGGGTGGCCAGGTATTCGACGTGCTCGGCAAGCTCCAGTTTGAGGGCAAGTCCTTGCGTGAACTGCTGATCGAGGCCATCCGCCACGGTGAAAAGCCCGAGGTCAAGGCTTACTTGACTACTGTGCTCGATACCGTGCTCGACCGTGGCCACCTTCAGGGTTTGCTTGAAGAACGCGTGCTTGCCCACGACGTAATGGATGTCAGCCAGGTACAGCGTATCCGCGAAGACATGGAACGGGCCGACGCCCGTCGCCTGCAACCGCATTACATCGAATCCTTTTTTCACGAAGCCTTTAAACGGCTCGGCGGCACCGCCAAGCAACGCGAAACTCGTCGCTACGAAATCACCCATGTTCCGGCCCCGGTGCGTAACCGGGATCGCCTCATCGGCTTTGGCGAACCCGTTCTTCCGCGTTACGAACGTATCGCCTTCGAGAAGTCCCTAGTGGCTCCGCAGGGCGAGCCACTGGCAGCCTTTGTCTGTCCCGGCCACCCGCTGCTCGACGCCGTTATCGACCTCACGCTGGAGCGCAATCGCGACCTGCTGAAACGCGGCACTGTGCTGGTAGATGAACGCGATCCGGGCACTCAGCCCCGTGTGCTGTTCTATCTGGAGCATTCAATCCAAGACGCCAGCCTCACCCGCGCCGGAGAGCGTCGTGTTGTTTCCAAGCGCATGCTCTATGTGGAGCAGGACGCCGGCGGTGTCACCCGTCATGTGCATTACGCCCCATACCTCGACTACCGCCCTATAGCGGCAGGCGAGGCCGGTATCGAGGCTATCCTTGACCGGCCGGAGTGCCAGTGGATCAACCGCGAACTGGAGCAGAAAGCGCAGGGCTATGCCGTTGCCAGCGTGGTGCCGGAACACATGGCTGAAGTGCGTGGTCACAAGCTCGAACTCATTGCCAAGACCGAAGCGGCGGTCAAGGATCGGCTCACCAAGGAAATCACCTACTGGGATCATCGTGCCGAAGAACTCAAGCTTCAGGAGCAGGCCGGCAGACCGAACGCCAAGCTCAACTCCGGCGAGGCCCGCAAGCGCGCCGACCTCCTGCAAGGGAGACTGCAAAAACGGCTGGAAGAACTGAAGCTCGAAGCCCAGCTATCCCCATTGCCGCCGGTGGTGCTGGGCGGCCTGCTGGTCGTTCCCGTCGGTCTGTTGCAGACCATGGGTGGCAGAGCCGCCGTCTCGCCAGCGCCGACTTTCACTTCACCCGCCGACACTCAGGCCAGCGCCGCACGCGCTCGCGCCATCGTCATGGACATCGAGCGCAGTCTGGGCTTCGACCCCACCGACCGTGAATTCGAAAAACTAGGTTATGACATCGAAAGCCGCGTTCCTGGCACCGGCAAGTTGCGCTTCATCGAAGTGAAAGGCCGCGTCTCTGGCGCGCCAACCATCACAGTGACAAGAAACGAAATTCTCTACTCGCTCAACAAGCCGGACGATTTCATTCTCGCCATTGTCGAATTCACTGGTGAAAACACCCACCAGCCCCATTACCTGCGCCAACCTTTCCAGCGCGAGCCGGACTTCGGCGTCACCAGTGTGAACTACGATTTTGCCGACCTGCTGGCGCGGACGGAGACACCGCGATGAACCCTTGCCGATTCGACTCGGCAGCATGGACAGCGCCATGACTTCAGAGTAAATTGCAGAGCCATGGACATTATTGACCTGCTGCGCCGCACCGAGGGCAAGACGCTCGAATTCAAGCGCAATCTCGTCACGCCGGAGGGTGTGCTGCGTACCTTGGTCGCCTTTGCCAACACCGCCGGCGGCGTCGTGCTGATCGGGGTGGAAGATGGTACCCGCAATGTATGTGGCGTCGGGGATCCGCTCGCGCTCGAAGAACGCCTGGCGAATCTGATTTCCGATCACATCGAACCGCGCATCGTCCCGGATATCGAAATTCTGCCTTGGCGCCGCACCCACATCATCGCGGTGCTTGTTCATCCCAGCCCGAACCGGCCCCACCACCTGCGCCGCGAGGGCACCACCGGCGGAACCTACGTACGCGTGGGGTCCACAAATCGTCGTGCCGATGCTGAGCTGATCGCCGAGATGCGCCGCTACACCCTCGGCGAGAGCTTCGACGAGCAGCCGCTGCCCGATCTCGACTCGGAAGCCATCGACTTCCGAGTCGCTTCCGAGTGTTTTGCATCGGTGCGCAAGCTGGTTCGTCGCGATCTCGCCACCCTGCGCCTTGTCGCCACCCATCAAGGCCGCGTCGTGCCGACCGTAGGCGGACTGCTGCTCTTCGGCCGCGACCGCACCCGCCACTTTCCCGACGCCTGGATTCAGATCGGCCGCTTCGCCGGCACGGACAAGGCCCGCATCCTCGACCATGCCGAGCTGACAGACCATCCTGTAGCCGCCATCGAGCAGGCCATCGCCTTCGTGCATAGGCACATGCAGCGGTGCGCCGACATCGGCGCGGTGCGCCGGCAGGACCGTTGGGAGCTGCCACCGGTGGCCGTGCGGGAGGCCGTCATCAATGCCGTTGCCCACGCCGACTATGGGCAGCGCGGCGCCCCGATCCGCATCGCCCTCTACGACAACCGACTGGAAGTTGAAAGCCCCGGCCTGCTCCCTTTTGGTCTGACTGTGGACGATTTGCGCCAGGGCATATCCAGACTGCGCAACCGCGTCATCGGCCGCGTGTTCCACGAGCTGGGGCTGATCGAGCAGTGGGGCAGCGGCATCCAGCGCATGGCGGCCGCCTGTCGCGAGGCCGGCTTGGCTGAGCCGGAACTGGAGGAGGTCGGTCTTCGTTTCCGCGTCACCCTGCGCACGGCGCCGGTTGCCACACCCATCCTCGATACCCTCGATCAAGCCGTCGTCGCGCTGCTCGCCGACGGCGCAGGCCACGCCACATCCGAAATTGCGCGCCACATAGATCGCTCCGCCCGCGCCACCCGCACGCGCCTGGTCGCCCTCGTGGAGCGGGGGCAGGTGCGCGAAGTCGGTACCGGCCCGCGCGATCCACAGCGCCGCTACTACCTGACCAGAACCCTATGAACCCCGGGAAGAAACGAATTGAAGTTGCTCCGACGCTAGACGCCGGAGAATCTATCAACGATCTATCGACGGAACGCTGGAATCTATCGACAGGCGAACGCCGCATTCGTAAAGCAATCGTCAACCCATCCCCGGTAATCGTAAGCCATGAATCGATACGCGCCAGAAAAAGTCTCATCACTGTTGAGACTTTTGCAATAAGTGGCACGCCTGACGCCTCCTGTCGCGCTTTCCGGGCAGATTTCTTATGAGCAATAATTCAGCCAAGGTGTCTCTGGGCGAAATCCGGAGCAATCAGCAGGGATTTACCCGATTGGCCGTGCTTGCGGAAGCTCTGAATACCTACCTGCTCGATACTGTAGATGTGGACTTCTCGGCTTGCACCTGGTTCGACGCAAACATGAGCGCACCACTCGGTGTGGTGTTCGCGCATGCCGTCGATAATCTCAATTCGATCAAGTTGGGAGGGCTGCGGCCGGGCGTCGAGACCATACTCGCGAAAAACCGCTTCCTTGCCGGATTCGGTTTCCCTGAGCGCGACGACACACACGGCACGACCATTCCATACCGCAGATTCACAGCCTCGGACGATCGCTATTTCGCAGCCTATCTGAACCGGCATTTGCGCGGCAAGGACCTGCCGATCATGTCAACCGGCTTGTCCGAACGCTTCAAGAACAGCATCCTGGAAATTTTTGTCAACGCGGCGATGCACTCGGAAAGTAAACTCGGCATTTTTGCCTGTGGCCAGTATTTCCCGCAACAGCACCGCCTTGATTTCTGTGTGGCGGACGCGGGGGTTGGAATTCGCCGCAAGATATACAAAGAGCTGGGGATGAAAATGAACTCCGACAAAGCCATCGAATGGGCCTTGCAAGAGGGAAACAC
>CAIYZZ010000271.1 GCA_903930805.1 uncultured Rhodocyclaceae bacterium
CCATTCGTTGAGCCATTTTTGCATGTCGGCACGCTCGCGGAACGAGCCGACCTTGTCGCGAACAATGCACTTCAGGTAGTGCGCAAAACGCGAACACGCAAACATATAAGGCAAGCGCGCCGCCAGGTTGGCGTTGGCGGTCGCGTCGGCATCGTAGTATTCAGCCGGCTTGTTGAGAGACTGCGCGCCGATGAAGGCCGCCAGATCGGTGTTCTTGCGGTGCACCAGCGGCATGAAGCCGTTCTTTGCAAGTTCGGCTTCGCGTCTATCGCTGATCGCAATTTCGGTCGGGCACTTGAGGTCCACGCCACCATCATCTGAGGGAAAGGTATGGGCCGGAAGATCGGTCACAACACCGCCGGATTCGACGCCGCGAATCGAGGTGCACCATCCATACTCCTTGAATGAACGGTTGATGTTGGCCGCCATCGCAAATGCCGAGTTGGACCAGGTGTACTTGGCGTGGGTGCCGCCTTCGGTGTCCTCCTCGAAATCGAATTCATCGACTGGGTTGGTCTTTGCGCCATACGGCATGCGCGCCAGGTAACGCGGCATCGCGAGTCCAACGTACTTCGAGTCATCCGACTCGCGCAAGCCGCGCCAAGCCGCGTACTCGGTGTTTGAAAATATCTTCGTCAGGTCGCGCGGATTGGCAAGTTCCTGCCACGAAGTCATCTGCATCAGATTGGGCGATGCACCTGCAATAAACGGCGCATGCGCTGCCGCCGCCACCCGTGCCATTTCGCCTAGCAGTTCAACGTCGGGAGCGCTGTGATCGAAAAAGTAGTCGCCCACCAGGCAACCATAGGGTTCGCCACCGAACTGGCCATACTCTTCTTCGTACAGTTTCTTGAAAATCGGACTCTGGTCCCAGCCGGTGCCCTTGTAGCGGCGCATCGTCTTGCGCAAATCGTTTTTCGGAATATTCAGGACCCGTATCTTCAACATTTCGTCAGGATCCGAATTGTCAACCAAGTACTTCAATCCGCGCCAGGAACCTTCAAGCTTCTGAAAATCCTCATGATGCAGGATCAGGTTCATCTGATCGGACAACTTCTTGTCGATCGACGCGATCAAGGCCTCGATCGTGCGGTAGGCGTCGGTGGAGATTGTGTTGCTGTACACCAGTGCCTGCTGTGCCAGCGTCTGCACCGCAGATTCGATGGCGCCGCGGGCTTCGTCGGTCTTGGGTTTGAATTCCTTGTTCAGCAATGACGCAAATTCACTGCCCTGAAACTCGACCTGGGCCAGCGGTGATGTGGACTGGAGTTCGGTTGCCATGTTCTATGGTTCCTTTCGTATGATGACTTCAGGCTGCCGGGTCTGCGGGCTTCGGCGCTGACGACAGTGAGTTCAACAGCGCCGGGTCCTGCAGTACTTTAGCCAGCAGTTCTTCGGCGCCGGACTTGCCGTCCATGTAGGACAGCAAATTGTGCAATTGGGTGCGGGCTTCCAGCAACTGATTGAGCGCCCCCACTTTCTTCGCCACATTGGTCGGAGAAAAATCGTCCATGCTTTCGAAACTCACGTCGACCGACATGTAGCCCTCGCCGGTCAGCGTATTGGGCACATTGAAGGTGACCCTGGGCTTGATCGCTTTCATGCGGGCATCGAAATTATCGAAGTCGACCTCGGTAAATTTACGGTCTGCGATATCAGGCAGCGCGACCTCGGATTTTCCGGAAAGATCCGCCATCACACCCATGACAAACGGAATCTGAATCTTTTTTTCAGCCCCGTAGACCTCGACGTCGTATTCAATCTGGACCCGGGGGGCGCGATTCTTAGCTATCCATTTTTGTCCGCTTTTCTTTGCTGTCATGGTTCAGTTCTCCTTTATCAAGATTGAAATTCAAAATTTCACAAATCAGGCTGCAGAAGTGCC
>CAIYZZ010000272.1 GCA_903930805.1 uncultured Rhodocyclaceae bacterium
GCTGGCCTGCGCCGGATCGGCGACGATGGCATTGCAGGCGGCGGCGACGCCTGGTGAATAAGCCAGCGCGAGGTCGCGTTGATTGGTCAAACCCTTGGTCGGAACGACGGAGATTTTTCCGGGGGTGGGAAACTCGTGGTATTCGAGGGCGGCGGTGGCGAGATCCGCGCTCGACTCGCTGTTTTCTGGGGTCATGTGAAGAATACAGTTTGACAAGGAAGGCGCAATCTTACCCCTGTGCGAAAATGGCGCATCTCTCAATGGACGGGAATGCCATGAAACGCGTTGTCTTTAATCAAAAGGGGGGGGTTGGCAAGAGCACCATTACCTGCAACCTGGCCGCCATTGCCGCCGCACGCGGCGCCCGTACGCTGGTGGTCGATCTCGATCCGCAGGCCAATTCGACCCGCTATCTGCTGGGTGCGGGCGCCGATGAGCTCGAATCCACGGTGACCGAATTCTTCGACCAGATGCTCAATTTCAAGCTGCGGCCGAAGGCAACGGAGGATTTTATTCACACTACGCCCTTCGAGAATCTTTTCGTGCTGCCGGCCGACGCCGCACTCGAAGAGTTGCAGGCCAAGCTCGAATCGCGCTACAAGATCTACAAATTGAAAGAGGCGCTCGACAAGCTGGAGTTCGACGAGATCTGGATCGACACGCCCCCCGCGCTGCACTTCTATACCCGCTCGGCGCTGATTGCTGCTGATAGTTGTCTGATCCCCTTCGACTGCGACGAATTCGCGCGCCGCGCGCTCTACACGTTGCTCGATAACGTCGCCGAGATTCGCGCCGACCACAATCAGACACTGGCGGTCGAGGGCATCGTCGTCAATCAGTTCCAGGCGCGCGCCAGCCTGCCGCAGCAGGTGGTGGACGAACTGCGCGCCGAAGGCCTGCCGGTGCTGGAGCCTTACCTCTCGGCTTCGGTGAAAATCAAGGAATCGCACCAGCACGCCAAGCCGATGATCCACCTCGACGCCCGCCATAAGCTGACAGATGAGTTCAATCGCCTGTTCGATACGCTGGAAAAGGCACGTCAGCCCGCGAAGCAGAAGAAACGCGCTTAACTAAACTCGATGGCTGACGTTGTAGTGGCCAGCCCCTCGCTAAACGCCAATATTCGGGCTAGGGCGTAGCGACGTCTCGGCATTCGGGGCACATAGTAAGCTGCACGTTACCAAATATATCCTGCGCCATTGGCATCCGCATTGAATACAATGACGAGGATGACAAAGCTCGGTGCCACAGACAGCGGTTCCCTGGTCAACAATGCAGACGATGAGTTGCGGCGTTTGCGTGCTCGGCTGGAGGCCGAAAGTGCTACGCGCCAGGGGGTAGAGCAGCGGCTGGCACAGGTGCAATCAGCCTACTCCCGCTTTGTGCCGCCCCAACTCCTGGAACTACTGGGCAAGGAAAGCATCCTTGATGTCGATTGGGGTAACCAGGCCGAGAAGAAGATGACAATCCTGTTCTCCGACATTCGCGGCTTTGCCTCGATGTCGGAGCGGATGTCGCCCCAGCAGTGTTTCGATTTCATCAATGCCTACCTGAGCTTCATGGAGCCCGTGGTGCTGGCGCATGGTGGCTTCATCGACAAGTACATCGGTGATTCGGTGATGGCCCTCTTCCCGGCGCGTGGTGACGATGCCCTGCGTGGCGCACTGGGCATGCTCACTGCACTTGACCAGTTCAATGCTCAGCGTTCCATCTTGCAAAGCGAACTGCCTTTCGAGAATCCGGAACGGCGCTGCGGGAGCGATGTCCATATTGGCATCGGCATGAACTCCGGTCTGCTGATGCTCGGGGTCATCGGCGGCAGCAACCGCATGGAGGTCACGGTGATCAGCGATGCGGTGAATCTCGCTTCGCGTGTCGAGACGCTGACCAAGACCTACCAAACGCCGATTCTGATCACCCAACATACCCTTAACAGCATTCGCTTTCCAGCCGATTTCTCGATCCGCTTCATCGATCGTGTGCGGGTGCGTGGCAAACACCTGGCGCAGTCGATCTACGAAGTTTTCGATGCCGATCCCGCGCCGCTGAAGGCCGCCAAACTAGCCAGCCGCGATACCTTCGAGGATGCGCTCGCCCACTATCATTTTCTCCGCATGGAACAGGCGCTCACGCTGTTCAGCGACTGCCTGGAGCACACTCCCGGCGATACGCCGGCGGCGGTTTACTGGCAACGTTGCCGCCAGGCCAACCGTGCCCACCAGGGTGAAGCAGGCGAAACCGACAGCGCTACCCACTGGCGGCAGGAATACCTGCTGGATTTTCCTGGCCTGGACGAAATACACCAGGTGATCTTCAGTCACATTGTCGCCCTCTCGGAAGCCCTGCAACGGGAAGCTGCCGGAACCGCCGAGCAACTGGTGCTGAAACTGGTCGACTTGACGAACGAACATTTTGAATCGGAAGATCGCATGATGGAAGCGCATGGCTACCCGCAATCGCCGCTCCTCGAGCACCGTCACCAGCACCAGAAATTTTGCGAATTTCTCGGTACGCTGGCGAGCGAAATTCAAGGTGGCAAGACTGCTGCGTTGCGCCTGGCTTTCCGCTGCCAGTTCCTGTTGCTGGACTGGTTCATCAGTCACATCAGCATTACCGACCGCCACCTGCAGCGCTATCTGGTCGGCCGCGTCACGCCAGACAGTTCGGCCTGATCCATTAGAATGCCCACATCACCCTTGGGGAGCATGCCATGAATGTCGTCATCGTCGATGATACCCAGATCAACGTGACGCTGATGCAGGCGCTGGTTAACCGCATCGACGGTTGCAAACCGGTTTGCTTTACCGAATCCGCCGCCGGATTGGCCTGGTGCCTCACCAACAACCCGGATCTTGTCATCGTCGACTACATGATGCCAGCACCCGATGGCATCGAGTTCATCCAGCGTTGCCGGGCTGAACCAAGCAAGGCGGAAGTGCCGATCCTGATGGTTACTGCCGACCACGAGAAGGAAGTGCGCTACCGCGCCCTGGAATCCGGCGCCAACGATTTCCTGACCAAGCCGATCGACCGCATCGAATTCACCTCGCGGGTGAAGAACATGCTGGCCATTCGCCGCAGCCATCTGGCGTTATCTGATCGCGCTGTCTGGTTGGCAGAAGAAGTTAACAAGGCTACTGCCGGCATTCGCGAGCGCGAGCGCGAAGCTGTGTTCCGCCTGGCGCGCGCCGCCGAATTTCGTGATCCCGAAACCGGCGCCCACATTCAACGCATGGCGCACTATTCACGCCTGATCGCCAAACAACTCGGGCTGGACGAAACGCAACAGGAGTTGATCCTTGAGGCAGCGCCGATGCACGATGTAGGCAAGTTGGGCACGCCCGACATGATTCTGCTGAAGCCGGGCAAGCTATCCCCCGAAGAGTTTGCCGTGATGAAGCAGCATGCCAGTATCGGTTGGGAAATCCTGCGCGATTCCGCCGCACCGACACTGCAAATAGCCGCCGAGATCGCCCATACCCACCATGAGAAGTTCGACGGTTCCGGTTATCCGCGCGGGCTCGCCGGTGCGCAGATTCCCCTGTTTGGCCGCATTGTCGCCGTCGGCGATGTTTTCGATGCCCTTACCTCGGCGCGCCCCTACAAACCGGCTTGGGAGTTCGGGCGAGCCTGGGAGTTCGTTGTCGCCCAGCGCAGCACGCATTTCGATCCGGATTGTGTCGATGCCTTCCTCGCCTGCCGTGACGGCGTCATCGCCATCCGTGAGCAGTTCCGCGATCCGGACGAAGAAAAAGTTTAAAGCAGCGGTAACGCGGTACCTTGCCGGCGCAATGCCTCCCGCGCGCTGCGCCAATCGGGGCAGAGTCGCTCCACCACGATCCAGAAGCGCGCGCTGTGGTTCATCTCGACAAGATGTGCCACCTCGTGGGCGATTACATAGTCGATCAATTCCGGCGCGAGGTGAATCAGGCGCCAGTTGAGGCGGATGCCGGTGCGTGCGCTGCAACTGCCCCACCGCGTGCGTGCCGAGCTGAGTGTGAGCGCAGGTACCGCGTGCCCAATTTTCTCCACCGTGCTGGCCAGGCGTGGTCGGAAGTGTTCGAGCGCGCGCCGTTGCAAGGCACGTCGCGCCAATACGGCGAGATCGGCCGCCGGACGTGCCGCCAGCCATAGCTCATCGGCTTGCCAGAAACCCCGATTGCCACCAGACGTCACACGTACGCGCACCTCATCCCCCAGCACCGGCAGGTGCGCACCATCATGAATCGGTAGGTGGCGCGGCACCGTGCGGCTGGCGAGTTCGCCAAGTTTCTGTAGTACCCACTCGCCATGGTTTTTTATGAAGCTGTCGATATCGGCGAGCGGAACAGCGCGTGGCGCACCGACGCGCAGACCGCGCTCGTCGATGCGCAATGTCAGGCGACGGCGATCACGGCGCAAGGCATAGCTGATGAGTTGGCCGGCGAGGATGATGTGCCGCGCTTGCGGCGTGCCGCCATCGAGCAATGGCGGCAGACGGAAAAGCTCGAGCTGCTCCAGCATCTATCAAGCCAGGGCGAAGAGATCGTCGCAAGCCGGTGCCGGCTGCATCCCCGCCAAGGCGCTGGCCAGCACCTGCTCGATGATGGCCGAAGATTGCTCAATCAAGCGCCAATGGCAGCGCAAGGCTTCACCCTCGCGGCGTACCCAGTCGCTGCGTTTGCCGAACGCCAGCGTGATTGTGGAAGATGGGCGTCCCGCCAGCGCCGACTTTTTCGCAATGATCGATGAAAAAGTGCGCAGGGCTTCGTCACGCAGCCAGCTTTCGGCGGCGTCGCGAATCTGGCGTGGCGCGGCTGCCGGCGGCAGGGGCAGGTGCAGTTCAGCCCCGACACGGGTAGGCTCGCGACAGGTAGTGTCGAGAATCAGCTTGAGCGTTGTACCCAGATGGGCAATGTCTGCGCCAGCTTGCCAGCACGCGTTCGCACCAGGGGCGTCGGCCTCAAGCCGCAGGGCAAGTTGCGGGGTGCGTGACTTCATTATTTGGGTACAAGTGGGGGCTGATACGGCGCATTTCGGCTTCGATCCAGCTTTCGGCCGCAGCATTGATCTGGTCGGCTGCCTTCCCGCCCGGATCGATAGTGGGGCCGATGCTGACAGTCACCGTGCCGGGGGTTTTGAGGAAAGCCTGGCGGCGCCAGTATTCGCCGGAATTGAGGGCAACCGGTACCACCGGCACGCCGGACTTTGCAGCGAGCCAGGCACCGCCGATCTTGTAACGTCGATGTTGGCCAGGCGGTACGCGCGTACCTTCCGGGAAGACGATGACGCTGTAACCCTCGGCCAGACGCTGCTTGCCGCGCTCGGCCACCTGATTCAGCGCTGCCTTGCCTGCGGCGCGATTGATGCCGACGAACGGCATCAGCTTGATGCCCCAGCCAAAGAAGGGCAGCCAGTGCAACTCCTTCTTGTAGACGAACGCCGTGAGCGGAAAGATGATCTGCAGGGCGAACGTTTCCCATGCCGACTGATGCTTGCAGAGAATCACGCAGGGGGTCGCCGGAATATTCTCCGCGCCCAGAATGCGCTGCTCGATGCCCAGCAAGTGGCGGATCAGCCACATCACCAGTCGTACCCAGGGCATGACAAAAAGTCGGCGCTGGTGTGACGGCAGCCAGAACACGCACAGCAGCGCCAGCACGATCAGCGGCGTGGTGATCAGCATCGCCAGCATGAACAACGAAGAGCGCAGGAAGATCATCCGGTGAGTTTTTTTACGGCAGCGGCAAGGTCGGCAAACACTTGCGTGTCCTCGGGCAGTGCCGGATTGAGTTTTGTCGACTTGCCCTTGCCCGTCAGCACCAGTAAGGGTTGCGCGCCAACGCTGACGGCGGCTTGCAGGTCGCGCAAGCTATCGCCCACTGCTGGCACACCGGCCAGATCGACGTTGTAACGCGCAGCAATTTCATCGAACATGCCAGATTTTGGCTTGCGGCAGCCACAGTTGTCGGCATTGGTGTGCGGGCAGAAGAAGATGGCGTCGATGCTGCCGCCGACATGCGAAGCCGCCTTGATCATCTTGTCGTGAATGGCGTTGAGCATGTCCATGCCGAACAGTCCGCGGCCGATACCCGACTGGTTAGTGCAGACGACGACGCGATAGCCCCACTGGTTGAGACGCGCGATCGCCTCCAGGCTGCCGGGCAGCGGCAACCATTCTTCCGGCGACTTTATGTAGAGATCGGAGTCGTGATTGATGACGCCGTCGCGGTCGAGGATGATGAGTTTCATGCTCAGTTTCCTACCGAGAGCCTGGAAATGTCGGCAACCTGGTTCATCGCCAGATGGAGCATGGCGAGGAGGCCTAGCCGGTTGGCGCGCAGCGCCGGATCTTCGGCATTGACCATGACGTCGGTGAAAAAGCTATCGACTGGTGCGCGCAGCGCGGCCAATACCTGCAACGCGGTGGCGAAATCGCCGGCGGTGAAGGCGGCATCCGCCTTGGGTTTGATCTCAAGCAGCGCAACATTGAGCGCAATTTCTGCAGCCTCCTGGAGCAGGGCCGTATCCACCTTGGCGGTGACTGTGTCCGCCACTTTCTTCAGGATGTTGCCAACACGCTTGTTGGCGGCGGCGAGACTGGCGGCTTCCGGCAGCACGGCAAAGGCACGCACGGCGGCGAGGCGTTTTGGAATGTCACCGAGGCGCTGCGGTCGCTGCGAGACGACGGCATCGACTTCCTGCGCCGTGTAGCCATGCTCGCGAAGGCTGCCGGCGAGGCGTTCATAGATGAAATCGGCGAGCGCAGTTTCTGCCGGCTTGAAACCGTCGACCGCAGCAAACGGCGTGGTGGCGGTCACGAGCAAAGTATCCAGCGGCAGGTCGAGTTCGTTCTCGGCCAGCATGCGAATGACGCCCAGCGCATGGCGGCGCAGCGCGAATGGGTCTTTGTCACCGGTGGGGGTCTGGCCGATGCCGAACATGCCGACCAGTGTTTCCAGCTTGTCGGCCAGCGCGATGACAATGCCAACCTGGCTGCGCGGCAAACTGTCACCCGCGAAGCGGGGCTTGTAGTGATCCTCGACGGCATCGGCGATGGTGGCGGTCAGCCCGTCATGCAGCGCGTAGTAGCGGCCCATGATGCCTTGCAGTTCCGGGAACTCGCCAACCATGTCGGTCAGCAGGTCGGCCTTGGCCAGCACGGCGGCTTGTTCGGCCTGTAAAGCGAGCGGCTCGCCACCCAGTTTGTCTCCGATGGTGCGGGCAATGGCGGCGACGCGCTGCATACGCTCGCCCTGGGTGCCTAGCTTGTTGTGATAGACGACCTTGCCCAAACCGGCCACACGGGATTCGAGCGACTTCTTTCGATCCTGGTCAAAGAAAAACTTGGCGTCGGCCAAGCGCGGACGCACGACGCGCTCGTTGCCGCCGATCACTGCGCTGGGGTCGGCCGGACTGATGTTGCTGACGACGAGGAATTTGTTGGTGAGTTTGCCAGCAGTATCCAGCAACGGGAAGTATTTTTGGTTCGCCTTCATCGTCAGGATCAGGCATTCCTGCGGCACAGCAAGGAACTCTTCTTCAAACTGGCCGATCAGCACATTCGGACGCTCGACCAGTGCGGTGACTTCGTCAAGGAGCGCGTCGTCTTCGATCGGTTGCAGGTTCGGGCCGGCCTGGGTGGCAGCGGTGGCCAACTGACGTGAAATTTCGGCACGACGCTCGGCAAAGCTGGCGATTACAGCACCTTGTGTTTTCAGGGTTGCGGCATAGCTGTCGGCATCGGCGACGATGAGCGGATCGATCGTTGCTTCAAAGCGATGACCATGCGTTGCACGGCCCGAGCGCAGGCCGAGAATGGCGAGCGGCACGACATCGGTACCGTGGAGGGCAAGCAGGGCATGCGCCGGGCGGACAAAATTCACGGTGCTCCAGCCGTCCTGCAGCTGGTAAGTCATCACTTTCGGGATTGGCAGGGCCGCCAGAGCGGTTTCGAGCGCTTTTTGCAGGCCCTCGGCCAGGGTCGCACCCTTGGCCAGACTGTCGTAGAACAGCACCTCGGTTTTGCCGTCATTCTCGCGGCGCAGCTTGGTTACAACCGATGGATCTGCGCCCAAAGCAGCAAGTTTCTTCAGCAGCGCCGGCGTGACGTTGCCGCCGGCATCGAGACCGACGGCCACCGGCATCAGCTTCTGTGCCACGGGCTTGTCGGCAGCCACGGCCGCAACGTCGGTGATATGTGCGGCGAGGCGGCGAGGCGAGGCGTAGGCGGTAACCGTGGCAGATGACTTGGCGAGGCCGGCGCTGGTCAGTGATTGTGCAAGCGTGTGAGCAAACACTTCGCCTAACTTCTTCAGTGCCTTGGGTGGCAGTTCTTCGACGAACAGTTCAACCAGAAGATTTTTCGCGGGCATATCAGGCAACCTTCTTTTCGATCTGGGCCAGCACTTCGGCGGCCCATTCCTGCGGCGCCATAGGGAAGCCGAGACGGGCACGACTATCGAGGTAAGCCTGGGCGACACTGCGTGCCAGATTACGGATGCGGCCGATATAGGCGGCGCGTTCGGTGACCGAAATTGCCCCGCGTGCATCGAGCAGGTTGAAGGTGTGGGCGGCTTTCAAAACTTGCTCATAAGCCGGCAGCGCGAGTTGCGCACTCATCAGGTGCTGGGCCTGTTTCTCATGCGCACCAAAAGCGGTGAACAGGAATTCGGCATTACTGTGCTCGAAGTTGTAGGCCGACTGCTCGACTTCGTTCTGATGATAGACATCGCCGTAGGTCAACCCGGCTGTCCAGGTCAGGTCAAAGACGTTTTCGACGCCTTGCAAATACATCGCCAGACGCTCGAGGCCGTAGGTGATTTCGCCGGTGATTGGTTTGCAATCAATGCCGCCGACCTGCTGGAAGTACGTGAATTGCGTCACCTCCATGCCGTTCATCCAGACCTCCCAGCCCAGCCCCCAGGCACCCAGCGTCGGGTTTTCCCAGTCGTCCTCGACGAAGCGCACATCGTTTTGCTTCAGGTCGAAACCGAGGGCTTCGAGCGAGCCGAGATAGAGTTCGAGGATGTTGGCCGGGGCCGGCTTGAGTACCACCTGATACTGGTAGTAATGCTGCATGCGGTTCGGATTTTCGCCATAGCGGCCGTCCTTGGGACGCCGCGAGGGTTGAACATAGGCGGCCTTCCACGGTTCAGGTCCGATGGCGCGCAGGAAGGTGGCGGTATGACTGGTACCAGCACCAACCTCCATGTCGTAAGGCTGCAAGAGCGCACAGCCTTGCTGGTTCCAGTAATCCTGCAGGCGCAGGATGATTTCCTGAAAAGTGGGTTTCATGAGCTCAGGAGGGATTTTCAAAATGGCGATTCTACCGGCTCCGGCGGCGTCGATAAGCGCCCAAGAGCGCGGGCAAACAGGCGCAGATCGCTAGTAGCAGCGCGAGTCCGTTACCCCAGCGGGTATAGGGGGTTAGACCTGTGTAGCCTTGCGCCGTGAGATGAAGCGCGCCAGCGGTAAAGGGTGGCAATGCGGCGAGCACCCGACCGTCGGGCGCGATGGCCGCCGTGATGCCGGTGTTGGTGGCGCGCAGCATCATGCGGCCGGTTTCTAGCGCGCGCCAGCGGGCAATCTGCAAATGCTGCGGCTGGGCCAAGGAATCGCCGAACCAGGCGGTGTTGGAAAGATTGATCAGCAAGGTCGCGGCCGGCAGGGACTGGATAATTTCCTCGCCGAACAGATCTTCGTAGCAGATATTGGCGGCAATCTGCTGCCCGGCAATCTGCAGTGGTAGCTGCGTGGCCGGCCCGGCGGAAAAATTCGACATGGGGATACGCACGAGATTGAAGAACCAGGCGAAGCCCGGCGGCACGTATTCGCCAAAGGGCACGAGATGCCGCTTGGCGTAAGTCTGCACGCCCGTATTTTGTGCCGGAGGGATGACGCCGGCAGAAGTCGGTGCTGGCGGAATGGCGGATTGAATCGCCACAGCACCATTCACATAGCCGCCTTCACGGTGCCGCACCGCGACACCCAGCAGCAAGGCACCATGCCGCGTCAGCGCCTGCAATACGTCGCGTGGCACCTCGTTGAAAAACAGCGGAATCGCGGTTTCCGGCAACACGGTAAGCGCGGCGGGGTGGGCCTGTGCCAGCCGGATGTAGGTGTCGAGCGAAAGCGGCAGACGCTCCGGCTCCCACTTCAGGCTTTGCGGGATATTGCCTTGCAGCAGGCTGACGGAAAACGGCGCACCCGTGGGTTGCGTCCAGTCCATGTTTCTGAGCAGGGCGCCACTGCCCATGAGGCCGACGATCAGCAACCATGTTGCCCGCCGCTGCGGGCCAAACGCAAGAACTGCGGCAATCAGTGCGGCGAGAAAACCGCTGCCATAGACGCCAATCACCGGAGCGAAGCCTGCCAGCGGGCTCGGCGGCGTTTGTGAGTAACCCAGTGCCAGCCAGGGGAAACCGGTAAACACCCAGCCACGCAGCCATTCGGTCAGTACCCACAGCCCCGCTGCCAGTAGTGGATTCCGCCAAAAAAAATCGGCGCTGGTGGCACGGCTGTTATACAAGTACCCCGCCAGTGCAGGAAACAGCGCAAGAAAGCTGCAAAACAACAAGGTGGCAATGATGGCCAAAGGCGCAGCCAAACCACCGACATCGTGCAGGCTGACATAAACCCAGGACACACCGGCGAGGAAAAATCCCAGACCCCAACTCAGGCCCAGCAGTGCCGCGTCACGCGGTGATTCAGCCCGCTGCCATAATCGGAGCAACAGTGCCAGCGAAAGGATGGGCAGGGGAAACAGCTCGAGAGGTGCAAAGCCGGCAACGGCGCTGCTCCCCATGATTGCCGCCAGCAATGACGGCGGCATCTTCATGAGGTGACGTCGAGCGGCAGCCCTTTTTGCAGATCGACCAGTAGGGTATGCACACGCCGGCTGTCGGCGCGCAGCACCTGCAGGCGCAGGCCGTCGATCTCTACCACCTCGTTGCGCTTGGGCAGGCGACCGAGATGTTGGATGACCAGACCGCCGACTGTGTCGAACTCTGCGTCGGAGAAGTTGGTGCCGAACGCAGCATTGAAATCCTCGATCTCGGTGGCGGCCTTGACGCGGTAGTGGCCTGCGTTGTCGAGCACGATGTTGCCGGCCGCCTCGTCGAAATCGTATTCGTCCTCGATGTCGCCGACGATCTGCTCGAGCACGTCCTCGATGGTGACCACGCCGGCGACGCCGCCGTATTCGTCCACCACGATGGCCATGTGATTGCGCGAAGCTCTGAATTCACGCAGCAACACATTCAAGCGTTTCGATTCGGGAATGAACACCGCCGGACGCAGGCTGTCGCGCAGGTCGAATTCCTTGCCGGCAAAGTGGCGCAGCAGGTCTTTCGCCAGCAGGATGCCGACGACATCGTCCTTGCTTTCGCCGATGGCAGGAAAACGCGAGTGGGCGGTTTCCAGCACGAAATCCACCAGCTTCTCGGGTGGCTCGGAAAGCGAGATGACGTCCATCTGCGCGCGCGGCACCATGATGTCGCGCACCTGCATTTCGGAAACAGATAGCGCGCCCTCGATGATCGAGAGCGCGTCGCCATCCATCAAGTTGCGCTCGTGGGCGCCACGCAGGAGTTGCAGCAGTTGCTCGCGGTCTTCAGGCTCGCCGAGCAGCAACATCGAGAGCCGTTCAAACAATGAGGGTCTGGGGTGTGGGGGAGGGCTTGGGTCCATAGGTCACAGGTAGGGATCGGGGATGCCGAAACGGGCAAGAATTTCGCGCTCTTTTGCTTCCATCCGCGCGGCGTCCAGCTTGTTGGTTTCGTGCTCGTAAGCTTGCAAATGGAGCATACCATGCACGATCAGGTGCGCCAGGTGCGTCTTGACCGGCTTGCCTTGCTCCTTTGCTTCGTGCAAGACGACTGGCAGGCAGATCACGAGATCACCCACCACAGGTGCGCTTTCATAGATAAACGACAGCACATTGGTGGCGTAGTCCTTGCCACGATAGTCGCGGTTCAACGCTTGCCCCTCATCCGCATCGACAAACCGGATCGTGACCTGGGCGGGGAGTTCCTGCGCGGCACGCACCCAGCGCCGTACTTGCGGCCGCAAGGGTAACCGCGCATCTTTACAACCATATTGCACCGCCAGCGCCAGCTCAATCTTTTTTGGCATGACTTTGGCTACGGCCCACGCCCGCTTTGCGGGCATTACCCTGCGCCGAAACTTCGTTTTCGTATGCTGCAACGATGCGTGCCACCAGCGGATGGCGCACGACATCGCCGGCGTCGAAATCGGTGAAGGCCAACCCGCGTACGTCGGCGAGGATGCGGCGCGCTTCGACCAGGCCCGACTTCTGCCCCTTGGGCAGGTCCGTCTGTGTCACGTCACCGGTAATCACTGCCTTCGCACCGATGCCGATGCGCGTCAAAAACATCTTCATCTGCTCGGGCGTGGTGTTCTGTGCTTCGTCGAGAATGATGAAGGCGTGATTCAGCGTGCGTCCGCGCATGTAGGCGAGCGGGGCGATCTCGATGCTTTGTTTCTCGAACATCCGAGCTACCTTGTCGAAGCCCATCAGGTCATAGAGTGCGTCGTAGAGCGGACGCAAATAGGGGTCGACTTTCTGTGTCAGATCGCCCGGCAGGAAACCGAGGCGCTCGCCCGCCTCGACGGCGGGGCGCGTCAGCACGATGCGTTGCACCTGGTCGCGCTCGTAGGCATCGACGGCGGCAGCTACCGCGAGATAGGTCTTGCCGGTGCCGGCCGGGCCGATGCCGAAGGTAATGTCATGTTCCTGAATCTGCCGCAGGTACTCGACCTGATGCGGGGTGCGGCCATGCAGGCCACTCTTTTTCGTCAGTAGCCCGGCACTGGCGGGCACCGCCTGGCTGCGATTTCTCAACTCGATCAGACCAAGCTGGATGGCGTCGACGGAGAGCGGGTCGGTAGCCTGTTCGTAAAAATGGTGTAAAGCCGTTGCGGCCAGTCGTGCCTGCGCTAGGCCACCGTCGATGCGACAGTGCTCACCGCGCCGAACAATCATCACGTCGTAAGCCATCTCGATCTGGCGCAAATTTTCGTCAAGCGCGCCACACAAGTTCGCCAGCCGGGCGTTATCGAGTGGTTCGAAAGTGACCGCGAGGTTTTTGGACTTCACGCCAGATCAGCGGTTCTCAGGCAGGCGCGCCTCAGCGGCGGAGAGAATCCAGACCCGATGGACTGCGCCGGTGAAATCTGTCTGGTAACGCACCTTTGAAGGTGCCTGCACCATCATCGGCATGATGATCATGTTGAGTTCGTTGCGGATTTGCGCTCCGGGCGAGAGGGCATAGGTTTTACCGTCTATCTGCACCTGGCCCCATTGCGTAGGCGGCAACATTTTGCCTGTCTTCGTCTCCTCCGGTAGGATGCGCACGATGCCCATCGCCGGCTCGACGGGCGCTGGTGTGAGCGCCCCCTCGACGACCGAGCTGATGACGGAACTGATAATGGCGGAAGTTATCGGATCAAGCGGCATGCGGGGATGATAATCCGAACCGGACTGAAATGAGAAA
Source organism: uncultured Rhodocyclaceae bacterium (assembly GCA_903930805.1). Classification (GTDB taxonomy): domain Bacteria; phylum Pseudomonadota; class Gammaproteobacteria; order Burkholderiales; family Rhodocyclaceae; genus Sulfuricystis. Next base: position 13,497 of record CAIYZZ010000272.1, read on the forward strand.
TCTATGACGCGCGATCCCCTGTCCGCCGAAATCACCCCGCCCGAGATCTACGCGCGCCGCCGCGAATTCCTCAAGACTTCCATTGGTGCGGCCTCCTTGCTTGCCGTCCCACCAGCGCCGACTTTTGCAGCCACTGCCGCCTTCGGCGCTGGCGCGAAGCAGAGCGCGTTCTCCACCGCCGAGATGCCCACGCCGCTCAAGCACATTACCGGCTATTGCAACTTCTACGAGTTCGGTACCGACAAGGAGGATCCGCCGCGCCGCGCCCATCGGTTAGTCACCCAGCCATGGCAGATCACCCTCGAAGGCCTGGTGAAAAAGCCCCTGACGCTGGACATCGAGGAAATTCTCAAACTCGCCCCCATCGAGGAGCGCATCTACCGCATGCGTTGCGTCGAGGGTTGGAGCATGGTGATTCCGTGGCTCGGTTTTCCGCTGGCAGAGTTATTGAAGAAAGTCGAGCCGCTCGGTAACGCGAAATATGTCGAATTCGTCTCGGCGGTGCAACCCGAAACCATGATCGGCGTGCAATCCCGTGTGCTCGACTGGCCCTATGTCGAGGGTCTGCGTCTGGATGAGGCGCGTCATCCGCTGACCTTGTTGGGCGTGGGCCTGTATGGCGAAGTGCTGCCCAAACAAAATGGTGCGCCCCTGCGGCTGGTCGTGCCCTGGAAATATGGCTTCAAGAGCGCCAAGTCCATCGTCGCCATCCGCTTCGTCGAACACGAGCCGCGAAGTGCGTGGATGAAGTCCGCGCCGGGTGAATACGGTTTCTATTCCAACGTCAATCCAACGGTTGATCATCCGCGCTGGAGCCAGGCCAGCGAACGGCGCATTGGTGAATTCACCAAGCGCAAGACGCTGATGTTCAACGGCTACGGCGAGCAGGTCGCGAGTTTGTATGCCGGCATGGATCTGCGGAAACATTTCTGATGTCGCTGGCTGTACTGAAAACACTGGCCTTCCTGTTTTCCCTGCTGCCGCTCGGCTACTACGCCTGGAGTGCCTGGCACGATACGCTGGGGGCGAATCCGATCGAAGCGGTGACGCGCGGCCTCGGCACCTGGGCTCTGAATTTCCTGATTATTACGCTCGCCGTGACGCCCTTGCGCAAGCTTACCGGCTGGTACATGCTGATGCGCCTGCGGCGTATGCTTGGGCTGTTTGTGTTTTTTTATGCCCTGCTGCACCTGACGAGCTACCTGTGGTTCGACCAGTTTTTCGACTGGGGCAAGATTGCAAAAGACATTCTCAAGCGCCCCTTCATCACCGTCGGCATGGCGACCTTCTTCCTGCTGGTGCCGTTGGCCGCCACGTCGAATCAATTCGCCATCAAAAGACTCGGTGGCCGCCGCTGGCAGAATCTGCACCGCACGGCCTACGCTTGCGCCATCCTTGCGGTGTTGCACTACAGCTGGCTGGTGAAGGCGGACCAGTCGCAGCCCTTGCTCTACGCCGGCATTCTTACGTTACTGCTGGGCTTGCGCGCCCTTCATGGCTTGTGAAACCTGACGATGGCGCGACCATCCTCTGCCAGCCTGGGTGCGGCCTTCCAGGCATGGCCATAAATGATTTCGAAACGCGCCGGGAGCAATCCATCCTCGCGCCCCCAGGCTGTGAATACCTGCCGCCACTGCTGCCAAGGCAACTGCCCCAGCAGACTGTTGCGCACGCCGAGATGGCGCTGGTCGGCAAGAAAGCGGCGCGCACTGGTGTAGGTCAGCGTCAGCATTTCCATTTCCATGACCGGGTCGGCGAAGCCTGCCGCTGCCAGCATGTCACCGATGTCGTGCATGTCGAGAAAAGCTGGCGCCGTCCCGCCAGCGCCGACTTTTTGGCGTGCCACGCGCAACTCTTTCAATGTGTCCGGCCCGAGCATGGCGAACTGCAACAGGCCGCCCGTGGCCAGAACGCGGTGTAGCTCGGCGAAGGCCGGTCGTGTATCCGACAACCAGTGCAGCATCAGGTTCGACCAGACCAGATCGAGGCTGCCGTCAGCCAAGGGCAGGGCGCACACATCGGCATTCAGGCAACGCGGTTGGTGGCCACGCAGGCGCGCCCACCAACCGGCACGTGCCTGCACCGTCGCCAGCATCGGTCGGGCAAAATCCACCGCCAGCGGCAAGGCTTCCGGATAGCGACGCTGCAGCTCACGCACGCCGTCGCCGGTGGCGCAGCCGATGTCGGCCATGCACTGCGGTGTCAGGCGCACAAAATCGAGCCGGGCCGCCAGGCGCCGACCGACTTCACGCGCCAGCACCGCCGCACTGTCATAAGATGCAGCTGCACGGGGAAAATTTTCTCGCGGGCTCATTGCCCGATTATCCACCATCAATAATGGTCCAACCCTTGTCAATTTCATCGCTCCTCGATCTGTTACTGCCGCGCAGTTGCCTGCTCTGCGGAGCATCGACAGTGTCGCCCCCGTTCGCATTGTGCCCTGGCTGCCTGGATGATTTGCCGCGCCTGCCAGCAACCGCCTGCCCGCTTTGCGCCACGCCGCTCGGTGCGCCTGCGCCTGCTTGTGGTGCCTGCCTCAAGTCGCCACCCGCTTACGATGCCACGTTTGCCGCACTGCGCTATGGTTTTCCGGTCGATCGACTGGTGCAGAACCTCAAGTTCAATCACCGCTTGGCAACTGCTGCCTGCTTTGCTGATCTTCTGCTGTCCGGCGCGCATCCCGTAGGTGATGTGATCGTACCCGTGCCGCTGGCGCCGCTGCGGCTCCGGGAGCGCGGTTTCAATCAGGCGCTGGAAATTGCCCGCCCCCTGGCGCGTTCCCTGCGTCTGCCGCTTGACCCGACGACGCTTGTGCGTGCGCGTGAAACCGTGCCACAAAGTCTGCTGCCGTGGCGCGCCCGCAAGGGCAACATGCGCCACGCCTTCGGCTGTCGTGGCGATTTTTCGGGCAAGGCGGTCATCGTCGTCGATGATGTCATGACCACTGGCACCACCCTGGATGCTGTCGCGCGCGTGCTCAAGGATCATGGGGCGGTGTGCGTCACGAACTGGGTCACCGCGCGCGCGGTGAGAGAAAGCCTTACCTGAGCTTTTGTTCGATCACCGATGCCATGTCGGCCGGCAGGTTGCCGACTTCCCTGGCCCGGGCATAGGCGTCTTTTGCCTCGCCACCCTGGCCGGCGTTTTCGAGTGCAAGCCCGAGCCCAAACCACCAGCGACCTTCATTGGGGCGCAAGGCCAACGCGGCTTTGAAACGTTCCGCCGCTTCGGCAGAGCGCAGCTGTTTTTGCAGCAGATAGGCAAAGAGCCCCTGGTAGTCGGCATCCGCGCCGGCGTAGGCGGCATGGTGGCCGAGGGTTTCCACTGCGGCAGCCGTGTTACCCTGCTCGAATTGCAGACGGGCGAGGATGACGGCCCAACCGGACTGCGCCGGATCGAGTGCAAGACCGCTTTTTGCCACCCGCAGGGCATCTCCCCACTGCTTGCCGCCGACCAGCACCGACAACAAGGCCTGACGCGCCTTGGCCAGTGCGGGATCGTACTCAAGTGCCCGCTGCAGGAATGGCTGGGCGGCGGGATTATCGCCGCGTTTCACCGCCTGCATGCCTTTGCGATATTCGGCCTCGGCCAATTCACGACCCTGACCGCTGCGCGAGCGCTTGTCGATCTGCGCATCGGCGAGGTTGGTTGCGGCGGCGGGCACTGCGGGTTGCGCCGCAGGTTTGGTTTCGCGAGCGACGCTTGCTGGTTTGGCTGCAGGGGGTGCAACTTGTCCCTGCGACAGCAAGGTGGATAGCTTCATTTCACCCAGATCAATGGGTGGTGGGGGTGGTGGGGGTGACGGCGGCGCCACAATAGTCGGCGCTGGCAGGACGGCAGCCACTGCGGTGGAGGGCGTTGCAGACGGGGGTGCCGCTGCGGGTGCCATGAATACACTCACCAGAATGCCGGTGATCAGCGCGCCGACGCCCATACCGAGTGCCAGCGTGTGCCAGGCTTGCCGCCGACTTGTCGATACGGGCGGCAAGGTACGCAGACGCGCAGGCAAGCCGGCGCGCTCCTGATCACTGGCCTGGCGCGTGTCCAGGTCGCGCAGCATTTGATTGATGACGCTCATTGCCTATACTTTCGTCGGGCCGCCCCAAGGAGGCATGCACCCCCTGTAGGGGACAGCGAGCCGGGTTTACGAGCGTGGGGCCCCATTCTTACCATGGCCACCAGCGCCTGGCCTGAACTGCGCTGCCGGTATCCCTGGCGGCCGTCTTGACGTGCCGGGTCTCAACGTGCAGTTGCCCCTCGCCGAAGGCTGCCAACAGGGCCTTGTGCGCGAGGATATTGACCAGGCGCGGGGTGCCGTCAGTATGGAAGTGCAGGGCTTTCACCGCCGCCGAAGAGAACACCGGGTCTCCGCTGTGTCCGGCAATGCGCAGGCGCTGCTCGAGATAATTACCGGTTTCGTCGGTATCAAGCCGCCGCAACTGGTGATGGAAGACGATGCGCTGCTTGATCTGCCGCGCCGAATGCGCTTCCAGCATTTCGTCCAGTTCCGGCTGACCGAAGAGGATGATATGCAGCAACTTGCGTTTTTCGGTTTCGAGGTTCGACAAGAGGCGCAAGCTTTCGAGGGTCAGGCGTGGCATGGTCTGTGTTTCGTCGATGCATAGCACGACTTTCTTGCCGGCGCGTGCCAAGTCGAGCAGCCGGCGGTTCAGGCGCTTGACGACATGGGCGGCCTCGGGCTCGCCGTCGTCCGTGCCGAGATCGTCGGCCACCTCGCGCAGGAATGCGCGCGGCTCCATCTGCGGGTTGGGCAGATAGGCGGCCTTCCAGTCCGGTCCCAGTTCAGCGAGAAAATTCCGGCACAGGAGCGTCTTGCCGGTGCCGACTTCGCCGACGACCTTGATGAAACCCTCGCCGCTCTCCAGTGCGAAATGCAGCAGGTTGAGCGCCTCCAGATGACTCTGGCTCGGGTAGATGAACTCGGTGTCGGGAGTGACGCCGAACGGAGCCTGGTTGAGGCCAAAGTGCGCGAGATACACGGCTATCGCGGCGGGAGAGCGAGCGGGGGCAGGTCGAAATTTCGCAGGCGCTCGTTGCTTTGCTCGATATCCTTCACCCAACTGTGGTCGTCATGGATGACGGTGGGTTTGAGCAGGATGACCAGTTCGCGCTTGCTGTAGGAACTGCCGCGCTGGCCGGCGAGCGCTCCCGCAGACGAATTGATCGTACCCGGCAGTCCGCTGCGATCGCTGGATTGTCCCTGGGTCATGAGGCCGCCGATGGCTACGATGTTGCCGTCCTGCACCCGCACGATGCTGTCGGTCTCATTGACGCTGGAGGAGGCCAGCGGCAACTTGAACTGGCCCATCGTGCCAAGGTCGATCAGCTTTTCCTTTTCCGCCACCGTGCTGATCGCCGGATGCACATGCAGGATAATGTTGTTATCGTCATCGATCTGGGGTGTCACGTCGAGCGAGATGCCCGAAAAATAGGGCTGTAGCGTCAGGCTGGGCGTTGCCGTGGTTCCTCCCGCCGTGCTGGTGGTCGTGGTCGTCGTGACGTTGGTGACGAATAGTTCGTCGGTGCCGACCTTCAGTACCGCCTTTTGGTTGTTGATCGTCGCGATGCGCGGGCTCGACAACACCGAAACCGTACCCTGAGTTTCGAGGAAACTCAGCAGCGCAGCGAAGTTGGCCGTCTGGAACGCCAGGCCGATGAAGCCCTTGCCGAGGGCGGAGGCAATCACCGAACCAGCCAATCCTGGCGTGATCGTCGCCGTTGAGTTACCGACAAAATTAGCCGAAGAGGTTGAGGTTCCCGTCGTGGCGTCAGTGGTGATCTTAACCCCGTTGGGCATCAGCGTCGCGCCTGGCTGGGCAACCCCCATGCTCAGACGGTTGCTGTTGCTGTTGAACGATGACCAGTTGATGCCGGCTTGGTACCCCTGATTGAGCGACACCTCGAGGATCTTCGCCTCGAGCATCACCTGCCGCTCGACCATGACCTGGGTGGCCTTGAGGTATTGTTCGACGGAACGCATTTCGCTTGGCAGGGCACGAATCACCACCACGCCGGAAATACTATTCACAACGACGCTGCGGCCCTCCCCGGCGACGATGGTTGTCAGGGCCGACTGCATGTCGCGCCAGAAATCGGTATCCGAATTTGTCTGGACGCGGCTGGTCGTGCTGCCGCCCCCTGTTCCCCCGCTGCCGGTGCCTGCGGGTACCGGTGTCGCCCCGGTACTGGGCGTGGATGAGCCTGCCGCCCCGCTACTGGCAATCGAACTGGATGTCACGCGCAGTTCAGTTGTCCCCTGGCGGCGGCTGGCCAGATAGTTAACCTGGAAGACGCGTGTTTGCAGGGTGTTCGGCTGAATCGTGATGCGCGACCCCTTGATGTTGAACTCGTAACCGTAGAGTTCGCGGATGGATTCCAGCACCTCCTTTACCGTTACATCCTTCAGGTTGACGGTGATGCTGCCGGTGACTTCGGGGCCGACCAGCATGTTATAGCGTGTGCCGGTGACGATCGCCATGAAGACCTGTGTCGCCGGCGCATTGACCACCGAGAGATCGAAGCGCGTCTCACTGTTCTCGTGTTGCGGCATACTGACTGTCAGCGGCGCGAGCACGCCCATTTCAGCAGTTTCCCGGCTCTTGCGGTTGCTGACGGCCTGGGTGAGTTCTTCACCGATGCGTTCCCTGACCATGTCGGGACGCGCTGGCGGCGAGCCGCAGGCAGTCACCAGCAGCGCTACAAGAACGACCAGTAACGCGTTCATTGTGCCGCTCCATTTTTCGCCGTCCCACCAGCCCCGACTTTTATGATCTTTTTCTCGGCGGCCGGAATCAGGCGCAGGGTTTCCTCGCCGCCAGGTCCTTTCAAAACCACTGCATCCTCACTCACTTTGACTAGCCTGGCCTCGCCCACCTTGCCACCCAGTTCGACGACCTCACCATTGATCAATGCGGCCGGGTTGCCTTGTTTTCTCAGGATTACCGACTGCAATCCACTCGCGTCAGGAACCGAGCCACCCGAGGTTGCTTCCGCTGCTTTTCTGGCATCTGCGGGCGGACGCGTCGGGTCTGCCAGTTGTGCATTCACAGCGCCCGGCAGTCCGGCCGGCACCAACACCATGATAGCTATTCTAGCAATGATCGCCGTCACACCACGAGCCATGCCGCCTCCAGGCTCAAGGTATAAATGGTGAGGGTCAGTTCGCTCACCGGGTATTGCTGCACCACCAGGCGCATGGCGCCACGTATCAATTTTTGTGGCCCGCTTTCGAGGTCGGTGACATACGCCAGCAGGTCGTGATAGTTGCCGGCGATCTTGATCTCGATGCCGTGCTTGTAAATATTGCCACCAAGCATCACGGCCTTTTCTTTCTTGGCGGCGTCCGGCGCGCTCTCTTCCTTGCCCCCCTTTTTTTCCGGTGGTGCAATCAGCGGCTGTGGCGTCAGGGTATTCAGGCTCACCAGCGACAGGCCACGGTGCCGTGTCAAAAGGGTCTGGAGCAGGGCGGGGGCTTGCTGCGGCATCACCAGTACGCGGTCGAAACTGTGGATGTCGCGATCGGTTTCGCTCAACTGCTGGTGCAACTGCTCCAACACGGTACGGTTGGCCGCATCCGGATCCTTCCCTTGTGCTATCAATACTGCCAACTGGGCACCCAACTGCCCCTGTTCGTTCTGCTGCTGTTCGATATTCTTTTTCAACCGGACTTTCTGCAACTGTGCCGGCTCGATCCATAACGAGTGGCCGCCGAAGAGGATCGCCACCAGCAGCGCACCGATTATCAGCAGCTTCTCGCGCTGTTGCATGGTGGTAAAGCGCGCCGACCATCCAGCCCATTGTGTCTTGATACCGCTCATAAGGTTGCGCCCTTGTCACCGGCTCTGACCTTGACGGGAATCAGCGTGAACTCATGGTAAGGCGCGCGCAAGGTCGTACCCGTTGGGGGCTGCGGTGTTTTCGTAGCAGCTGCGACGCCAAGCGGCGCATCGGGTTTCCCCGCATCGAGCTTGAGCGCAGCGAATTCCCGCCCCTGGAAGGCCGCTTCCTTGTTCAGCCGGCGAATGTATTCGGGTAGCAGGGCAGGATCAATAGTGCGTCCCTTGACTTCCATGCTGCCGCTGCTCGCATCGATGGAAAAATTCATCAACCAGAGTCCGGCAACCGTCTGGCGGGCAAAGCCCTGCAGGTAGGCGGCAAACGAACTGCCTGCCTCGGGCCCCAGGCTCTGGCGCAGCATGACCAGCACCTCGCCGCGGGCTCCCAGCAGCAGGCGTTTGGCCACGATTTCCTGCTCGAGGCGCGGGTCAGGCTTGCGGGTGGCGACTTGCTGACCAAGCTCGGTAATCTGTTTGCGCGTGGCCTTGAGCTGGCTCTCGCTGGCGTCAGCCTGAGCCGTGAGTGCTGGCAGATCAAGCCGCTCCAGATATCCCGTGGCACTGACGGCAACTACCAGAACAGCCATTAGCATCACCACATTCCCCAGTGCCAGCCAGTCGCGCTTGCGGAGGAGTGCGGGGTCGTAGAGGTTGATCTGCTGAGCCATGGATTTTATTCTACTGTCCCCGCAGGGCCGCGCCCAGCGCCAGCCAGCTTTCCGCTTGAGTAGCGATTTCGGCGAGACGAGGCGTTGCCTCGATGTCAAACACGTCCGCCAGATTGGCGCTCGCTACCGGCAGGGACAGGTTGGTGCGGAGATACTCGACAAAGGCCTCTCCGCCGGGCAGTGGTCCGACCAGCAGCCGTGTCAATGGCACAGTGCTGTAGTTGCGATCAAAGTTGTCGAGGGAGCGCTGGATGTCGAGCAGAACGCGCTCGTGCAGGGTTTCGGCCTGTGGCCCGACCAGTTCCGGGCCGCTCACGTCAATATGGCGCGTCATGAACAACTCACCCTGATAATTAATGGTGAGCAAGCCACCCTTGCTGTCGAAGGACACCAGTGCCAAGCCACGGTTGGGCTCTTCGAAAAGGGCGGCAAGATTGCGTTGCGCCAGTTCGGGGACATCGATCGCGGCCAGCGGCGCTTTTGCATCCTGAAACAGATGCGCGCGCGGCTGCAGGACATCATGGCTCGCCACCACAACCCAAAGCTGCTGTGCGCGGCCGCCCGGTGCGGGAATATCGAGAATGTCGAGGTTCGCTCGATCGACGGGAAAATCGACCATTTCTTTCACCCGCCAGCGCAGGGTTTCGCGCAATTCATCGCGCGGCATATCTTTCGCGTTGTCGGGGGCATCGACCTGCAACAACTGGTATTGACCATGCCACAACAACGTGGTGCAGCGGTTGCGGGCCAGTCGCTTGGCGTTCCTCAGGCGTTTCAGGGTATCGAGCTCGCTGCCTTCGCGGGCGAAGCTGTCGCAGGCGTGCACGAGCGGCCGCGCGTCGCGCCGGAGCGTCACATCTGCAATTGCAATGCGGTCGTCACCGAACACCACCGATGTCCAGCCGTCCGCTTGCGCCTGTTTTTGCCAAAAAGCCATATCCGGGCCTGTTCTACCTTGTGCGCTGAGTCTAACTTTCAGCTAAATGACGAACTGTTTGAAAAGAAGGAGAAAAATCAGCTAGATGTGTTGCGGGACGGTACCCGCGCCGTCCCGCCAGCGCCGACTTTTTACTTGAAGCCGATGATCGGTTGGTCAACCGCGAGGCTTTCGCCCGCCTTCGCCAGCAGCCCATCGACGATGCAGTCGCGATCCGCTTTCAGTATGTTCTCCATCTTCATTGCCTCGATTTTTGCCAGCACCTCGCCAGCCTTGACTTCCTGGCCGGGGACGACGGCGATATGGGTCAGCAGGCCCGGCATCGGCGACAGGAGGAATTTCGACATGTCGGGCACAGCCTTGATCGGCATCCTTGCCCTTAGTTCCGCAGTGCGCGCCGACATCACCTGAATGTCGGCCTGCACGCCCCAGTGGAACAGGCGATAGAGCAGCCCGCGCCTTTCCACCTGCATGCAGATCGGCTGGCCATTGAGCGTGCCGACATACAGCGGGTCGCCGAACTGCCAGTTCGAGCGCAGTTCATAGCGCTCGTCGGCGAAGCTTACATCCCAGCCAGCTTGTGCTTTGAGCACCTTGACCGGATGTTGTGCGCCTCCCAGAATGACTACAAAATCTTCACCGGCGACGAATGCGTGACCAGGCATCTGGCCGGAAATCGTTGCATTGCGCGCCAGATATTGGCGATGGATCGCGGCGGCGACCGCTACCA
>CAIYZZ010000273.1 GCA_903930805.1 uncultured Rhodocyclaceae bacterium
CGATGAACTCCGGCGTGTCCTCATACATGTGGATGAAGCCGTGCAGTTCGCGCAGGATGTCATTGGGAATGTGGCGGCTGGTCCGCGTCTCACCATGCAGGAAGATCGGAATCTCGGCGTTCTTGTAACGGATTTCCTCGACAAAGGCGCGTAGCCCAGCGATGGTTTCCTCTTCCTCGCTCGCCAGTTCCTCATCATCAACGGAGAGGATGAAGGCCGAGGCACGGCTCTGCTGCTGGGCAAAGGAACTCAGGTCGCCGTAACTGGTGACACCCAGTACGTCAATACCTTCCTCCTTGATCGCTTCGGCCAGCGCACGGATGCCGAGACCCGAAGCATTCTCGGAACGGAAGTCCTCGTCGATGATGATGATGGGGAAGTGGAAGCGCATAGTCATGACCTTGCAGGGCCGCCCCAAGAGGACATGCGCCCCCTTGCGGGGGGCAGCGAACGAATATGAGCGTGGGGTGCCATTATTTATATTTTCGGTAGTGTGACGCCGACCTGCCCCTGGTACTTGCCGCCGCGATCCTTGTATGAGGTTTCGCAGACCTCGTCGGATTCGAAGAAGATCACTTGCGCGCAGCCTTCGCCGGCGTAGATCTTGGCGGGCAGTGGGGTAGTGTTGGAAAACTCCAGGGTCACATAACCTTCCCACTCGGGCTCGAAGGGCGTGACGTTGACGATGATTCCGCAGCGTGCGTAGGTGCTCTTGCCGAGGCAGATGGTGAGCACGTTGCGCGGGATGCGGAAGTACTCGACGGTGCGGGCGAGGGCAAAGGAGTTCGGCGGGATGATGCAGTAATCCGCGTTCACCTCGACGAAGGAATTCGGGTCGAAGTTTTTCGGATCGACGATGGTACTGTTGATGTTGGTGAACAGCTTGAATTCGCGCGAGCAGCGGATATCGTAGCCGTAGCTCGACGTGCCGTAGGAGACGATCTTCTGGCCGTTTACCTCACGTACCTGACCGGCCTCGAAGGGCTCGATCATGCCGTGCTCGGCCGCCATGCGGCGAATCCATTTGTCGGATTTAATGCTCATACGTCCTCAGTCAGAAGCAGGTTTTGAAAGGGTGCGTGATTTTTCCACCGATAGGCACCAAAGTCACGCATATCTGTCGACAAGATTCGGCCATGGCCTAGGTGTTCGGCGAGGATGACCAGCGAGGCGTCAGCGAGGTCCATCGGCAAGTCGGCGTAGCGGCGGATTAACGCGGCCATGCGTCGGGAATCGGCATCGCCGAGCGGATGAAGCAGCACGCCTTGGTCCGCAACCCGGTCCAGAAATGCCACTTTGGCTTCTTCGCCAAGAAATTTGCCAAGTAAATAACAAGCTTCGGTTACCACGGGCCACGTGGTCATCAAGCCATCGTCGTTGTGGCGCGCGTAGGCATCACGTGCCCGCACATGCCACGGATCGCGGCGCCAAAGCAACGCAACCCAAAAACCCGTGTCAGCAAGAACCATGCTGTGGGTATTTGGCTTCAATAATCTCGCCGATGTATTTTTTGTAGTTGGTAGATAGGTCTGCTGGCGTATCCGCGCGACCGTCGAACATACCCACCAGATCATCGAGCGAACGCCGCTTGCGCGCACGCTCCGCCTTCACCGCTTCATAGTAGTGGTCGATTGCATCACGCACCACATCCGAAACACTCAGGTGCTGTGCTTCAACTATGTAGTCGATCTTGGCTTGGTATGAATCGTCGAGTCGGGCATTTACGCGCATGGCAGCCACCCCGTCAATGTTGTCATACGCAGTATGCTACTCTTCATTCGGCAGCAAGAGAAGGGTCACCCCGCTAGAATCGGCAAACGCAACAATCGCTCAGGAAAGTATCGATGCATACCCACGACCTATCTGCTTGGACACACTCTCACGTCTTCGACGTTGGGAACCAAGCAGCGGAAAGAGGAACCCGTACCGTAATGTGGATCACGCTGGTGATGATGGTTGTCGAGATCATTGCCGGGTATGGCTTCAATTCCATGGCCCTACTGGCTGATGGGTGGCATATGAGTTCCCACGCCCTCGCCATTGGCCTTTCTGCGTTTGCTTATGCCGCTGCACGTCGCTACTCAACCGACACCCGCTTTGCTTTCGGCACATGGAAGATCGAAATTCTGGGCGGATACACCAGCGCCATCCTGTTGCTGGGAGTTGCTGGATTGATGCTATTCGGTTCAGTGGAACGAATCCTTACCCCGCAACCCATTCACTACGAAGAAGCCTTGGTCATTGCAGTCATCGGTCTCGTGGTCAATGTTGTCTGCGCATTTATTCTCGGCCATGCCCATGACCATCATGTCCATGGTCATGGGCATACCCATGAGGTTCACGGGAGCCATCATCATCACCATCATGATCTGAACCTCACGTCTGCCTATCTGCACGTGGTCGCAGATGCTGCAACATCAGTATTGGCAATTGCGGCGCTTGCTGGCGGCTTGGTCTATGGTTGGTCGTGGCTTGACCCCGTGATGGGTATCGTTGGAGCGATCCTCGTGGCGATTTGGGCCAGAAGCCTGCTTGTTGAGACCGGCAAGGTCTTGCTCGATCGGGAAATGGATCATCCGGTTGTGGCCGAAATCCGCGCAGCGATTGAAACTGGCCCTGGTGAAGGCGATACCCGCATCGCCGACTTACATGTTTGGCGGGTCGGCAAGCAGTCTTACTCATGTGCGGTCAGCTTGGTTACTCACAACCTAACGCTCACTTCAGAGCAGGTTCGGGAACAATTGTCCATTCACGAAGAAATAGCGCACGTGACTGTCGAAATTCATCAGTGCGATCAAAGATAAAGATCCTTTTTCTGAGTGTCTCTTGATGGCGGGCAATCCGCCATTCCGCTAGTCCCGAAAAAGGGATTCCCTTCAGTCACGCCGATTTTCAGTCCCCGAAACTTGTCCCCACCCGCCGCGCCGAGAGCACCCACGGATGATCCGGCGGCACGGTTTTGACCTTGCCCGCTGCGGCTTCAAGTTTTACTGGACGCGTTTCTTCACCCTTCGCTGCCACCATTACACCGTAGTGTTTCTTGGCGATGAGGTCGGCGGCTGCGGTGCCGAGACGCGTGGCAAGGATGCGATCCGCCGCCGAGGGTGTGCCGCCGCGTTGCAGGTGGCCGAGAATCGTCAGGCGGGCTTCGAGGCCGGTGAGCTTTTCCAGTTGCTGGGCGAGGCGCAGGGTGCGGCCGGCATAGATTAGTTCGGCGGCATCGGCTTCGGTGTCATCCGCCTTGCGCTTGGATTTTTTCTTGCTGGCAGCATCGAGTGCGGCGAGATCCTGTAAGGAGTTCGCGCCCTCAGCGACAGCGACAATCGAAAACGGCTTGCCGCCGCGCGCGCGTTCGCGAATCGCCTCGGCAACACTGGCCACATCGTAGAGAATTTCGGGGATCAGTATTACATCGGCCCCACCGGCGATGCCGGCTCCCAGCGCCAGCCAGCCGGCACGATGGCCCATGATCTCAACGACAATGATGCGGTGGTGGCTGTGTGCCGTACTGTGCAGCCGGTCGATGGCCTCGGTGGCGATGCCCAGTGCCGTATCGAAGCCGAAGGTGATGTCAGTACCGAAGACGTCGTTGTCGATGGTCTTGGGCAGCGTGATGACATTGAGTCCCTTCTGCTTCAGGCGCAGGGCGTTGCGCAACGTGCCGCCGCCCCCCAGACAAATGAGGCAATCGAGATGATTGTCGTGATAGTTGCCGACGATGGCGTCGGTCATGTCAAGGATCTTGCCACCGACCGGCATACGGTGCGGCTTGTCGCGGCTGGTGCCGAGGATGGTGCCGCCGGTGGTGAGGATGCCCGAAAGCTGGCCGCCGTCAAGCGACATGGTGCGGTTTTCCATCAGGCCGCGAAAGCCGTCGCGAAAGCCGATTACATGCATCTTGTAGTGACCCATCGCGGCCTTGCCAACACCACGGATGGCTGCATTGAGGCCGGGGCTGTCGCCGCCGGCGGTGAGGATGCCGATCTGCTGGGTCATGTGCGTCTCCTGATTGGATGCGGTATTGTGCGTCAATTGCCGGCCATTGCGCCAATGAGAGCATGCGATAATCACATAAACATTCTGGATTTCAGACCATGGCCCGTCCCAAGAACGACAATTTCCTGCGTGCGTTGCTGCGCGAACCCACCGATTTCACGCCGCTGTGGCTGATGCGCCAGGCCGGTCGCTACCTCCCTGAATACAACGAGACGAGACGCCGCGCCGGCAACTTTCTCGCCCTGTGCAAGTCGCCCAGTCTCGCCTGTGAGGTCACGCTGCAACCCTTGGCGCGCTACGACCTTGACGCCGCCATCCTGTTCTCTGACATTCTCACGGTACCCGACGCGATGGGTCTGGGCCTCTATTTCGCCGAAGGCGAGGGACCGAAATTTGAACGACCGTTGCGTGAGGAATGGGCGATTCGCGACCTCACCGCCCCCGATCCTTACGACCACCTGCGCTACGTAATGGATGCCGTGGTGGAAATTCGCCGCGCCCTCGATAACTCGGTACCGCTCATCGGCTTTTCCGGCTCGCCCTTCACGCTGGCCTGCTATATGGTTGAGGGCGGTGGCTCGGCCGACTTCCGTACGCTCAAGACCATGCTTTACAGCCGGCCC
>CAIYZZ010000274.1 GCA_903930805.1 uncultured Rhodocyclaceae bacterium
CCTATCTATGCTCACCCCCATAAAAGAAGCAGGGAGTGTAGCAGGGAGCGAATCAGGGAGTGCAGTATGGCGCGAAATCAGCAGTGAAGCAAGAGTAGGGAGTGCAACCTACGTCATCATCAAGAACGCCGAGATGTGGCTGATCGGCTGCCACATCAGCCCGCTGACCACCGCCTCCACCCACGTCCATCCCGACCCCGTTCGCACCCGCAAGCTGCTGTTGCACGCACGCGAGATCGGCAAACTGATCGGCAAGGTAGAGCGTGCCGGCTATGCACTGGTGCCACTCAATATGCATTTCAGCAAGGGACGCGTCAAACTGGAAATCGGCCTGGCCAAGGGCAAGAAGCAATTCGACAAGCGCGAAAGCGAGAAAGAGCGCGACTGGGTACGCGAGAAAGCCAGGATTATTCGGGACAAGGGATAAGGTAACCAAGGGAATGAGCCCGACCACCCTGCTCTGGCTGATCGCAGGTTGCCTGATGTTGCAACCGCTATCGACCGATCTCTACCTCGCCTCCCTGCCCCATCTCGCCAGTGATTTCGGCGTCACCCCGGCAACGGTGCAACAAACGCTCTCGCTGTTCGTCATCGGCTTCGGCGTCGCCCAACTTATCAGCGGCCCGCTCTCCGACCGCTTCGGCCGCAGGCCGGTGCTGCTGGCCGGCCTGGGCATCTATATCGCCGCCAGCCTGGCCTGCGCACTGGCGGCGAGCCTCGATCTCCTCATCGCCGCCCGCTTTGTGCAAGCCATCGGCTGCTGCACCGCAGCCGTTATCGCCCGTGCGCTGATTCGCGATGCTTTCACCCCGACCGAAGGCGCAAAGGTGATGGCCAAGGCCAGCTCGCTGCTGTCGTTAGCACCTATCTTCGGCCCGATACTCGGTGGCTATCTGCAAGTGTGGTTCGGCTGGCGCGCCGCCTTCTACTTCCACACCTTTTTCTGCATCGTGCTGGCCATCGCCGCATGGCGTCTGCTCAGGGAAACCAACCTGCACCGCAACCCCGACGCTATTGGCCTACGTAACATGATCGAGGTATATCGCCGTATCGCCAGCGCCGACTTTTTCTGGGCCTACACCCTGCCCGGCTCACTATCGTATGCGGCGATCTTCACCTTCATTTCCGGGTCGTCTTTCGTGCTCATCAAAGTGCTTGGCGTACCGACGGAGTTTTACGGTTACTGCTTCGCCTTCGGTGTTTCAGGCTACCTGATCGGCACCCTCGTTTGTCGCCGCCTGCTGGCGCGCATCGGCCTCGAGCGCGCACTGACGGTCGGCACGACGCTTTCTTTGTTCTCCGGATTGCTGTTCGCGGCGTTGGTATTCGCCGGCATCGAGCACTGGACGGTCGTCGTCGGCTGCCTGTTCCTGACGATGGGCGCGCACGGTATCAACTTCCCCTGTGCCCAGACCGGAGCGGTGGCACCCTTTCCGCGTGAGGCCGGCGCGGCGGCAGGCCTGCTCGGTTTTTGCACCATGTGTGCCGCGCTTGTGACCGGCACCTGGGTCGGCATGAGTCACGATGGCACACTCATGCCGCTGGCGCTAACTTCGGCAAGCATCGGCGTGCTGCTGTTCGGCAGCGCCTGGGCCCTGCAGCATCGGCGTACCACTGCCAGCGCTTAAGCCTTCACACGTCCCAGCACCGAGCGCAAGGTTTCCTGCAAATCACCGGGAATCAGGATAGTCTTGGCATTACTCGATTCAGCCAGCTTCGTCATCGCCATGATGTATTTTTCGCCTAGCAGATAACGCATCGGCCCATCCTGATCGCCGATGGCGGCCGTTACCCGACGGATCGCCTCGGCGCTCGCCTCGGCCAGCGTCACCTGTGCCTTGGCGTCGCGCTGCGCCGATTCGAGTCTTGCTTCAGCCTGCAGGATCATCGACTGCTTTTCACCCTCGGCGCGAGTAATCATTGCCTTGCGCTCGCGCTCGGCGGAGGCTTGCATCTCCATCGCCTTTTGCATCGACAGCGAGGGCTTGATGTCCTGGATTTCGACCGATTTGACGGTCAAACCCCAGTCGATGGCTTCGTCCGCAATCGATTCGCGCAGTCGCGCCTTTATCATGTCGCGATTGGAAAGCGCCTCATCGAGTTGCATCTCGCCGATGATGGAGCGCAAGGTGGTCATGATCATGTTGCGAATCGCCTCGGAGAAATCGGTCACGCCATACACCGCCTTGATCGGATCGGTGATCTTGATGAAGGCGATGGCGTTGGTGACGATCACCGCGTTGTCGCGGGTGATGACCTCCTGCTCCTGCACGTCGAGGATGATGTCCTTGGTGACAAGTTTGTAGGCAACTTTGTCGAGGTAAGGAATGATGATGTTGAGGCCGGGCAGCAGGGTGCCGTGATACTTGCCCAGCCGCTCGACGATCCACTCCTCGCCCTGCGGCACGATGCGCACGCCCTTGGCGAGCGTAATACCGGCGAACACCAGCAGTGCAATAACGAAAAACATCATGTTAGTCATGTTCATTCCTCCCAACTTTTAGAAAACTGCCTTCAACGGCGACTACCCTGACGCGCTCACCGCTCTTGATCGACTCGTCGGCGATGCATTCCCAGACGTCGGAACCGAGAATCGGCTTCTGGAAGCGTACCTCGCCCTTCTCGAAAGGTGCGACAGCACGTACCAGCATGCCAATTTCGCCGACCACATTGGCGTCGGCCATGCCAATGCGCGTTTTATGCATGTTCGGCTTGAAGACCTTGAACCACCCCGCCACCAGCGCAAGGGAAACGGCGAGCCAAAGCGCCAGTTGCATGGTCAGGCCGACTCCCGCCACGCTGACAGCCAGCGCAACCACAAGCGCACCAAGCCCAAACCAGATGAGTACGAAAGCCGGCACGACCAGTTCCGCAACGATCAAGGCAATACCACCGACTGCCCAGTGCCACCATTCAAGTTCCATACCGCCCCCTCCGCTAATATGCCGCCCCGCCAGCGCAGACTTTCTGGCGTCGTCCCGCCAGTTCCACGCTCACATTGTACGGCTGGCGCGTTGGCGGCGCATTTCAAACAGGCAAATCGCCGCCGCCGCACCAACATTGAGCGATTCGCTGCCTGGAACGAGTGGAATCGTCGCGCGCAAGCCCACCATAGTAACAAGTTCGGGCGCGATGCCACTACCTTCATTGCCAAACAGCCAGGCTATGGGGGGGCTAAGTTCAAGTTCGTATAGAGATACACCTTGATGGGCCACGGCCGCAACTGAAACGCTGGAATACGCTTGCAGAAAGTTTTTCAAGTCGACCTGTTCGCGAATCTGCAAACCGAAGTGAGCGCCCTGCGCGGCACGCAGCACGCGCGGCGTCCACGCTCCGGCGCAACCCGATCCCAACAGCACATCGCACACACCGGCAGCGGCCGCAGTGCGCAGCAGCGTACCGACGTTACCGGCATCCTGAACGGCATCGAGCAACAGGCAATCCCCCTCGGGTAATCCGGCAGGCATGGTAGGAATGCTTATGCGGGCGAGGATACCCAGCGGCGTGGCGAGATCACTGATTTCGCGGAACAGTACATCCCGCAGCACGATCGTCTCAACAGCGGCCATCCGCGCCAGGAGCGCGACTACCTCTGGCTTATCGACTGCCCCCTCGCTTACTGCCAGACATTCTGGTGCGCCGCCATGATCAAGGTAGGTTGCCAACAGATGTGGTCCCTCGATCAGCGTAGTCCCAGTGCTGCGCTGCTGCCGATGATCGTGCGCCAGCGCACGCAGGACCTTGCAGGTTGGGTTGTCGCGTGAGGAAACCAACTTCACTTCAAGACATCCCTCACCGGGGCAAAGCTGCGCCGATGGTGGGGTGTTGCACCATGCGCGCACAGGGCCGCCAGGTGGATAGCCGTGCCGTAACCTTTGTGACGGTCGAAACCATACTGTGGGTAAGACGCGTGCAGGATGAGCATGCCGGCATCGCGCGTCGTCTTGGCCAGAATCGAGGCTGCCGAGATTTCAGCCACCGTGGCATCACCACCGATGATCGCCCGCATCGGCAGGGCCAGATCGGGGCAGCGATTACCGTCGATCAGCACTTCGCTGGGAAGCATGGGCAAGCCTGCCACAGCGCGCTGCATGGCCAGCAATGTCGCCTGCAGGATATTGACGGTGTCGATTTCTTCGACGCTGGCCTCGGCGACCGCCCAGGCCAGCGCCTTTTCGCGTATCTCTTTGGCTAGGCGTTCGCGCCGTGCGGCGCTAAGCTTTTTTGAATCAGCCAGCCCTGTGATCGGCCGGCTCGGATCGAGAATTACTGCCGCCGCGACGACCGGCCCGGCCAATGGGCCGCGCCCCGCCTCATCCACTCCGCAAATCATGTCCCCACGCTTTCCAGCAAAGGCAAAATGGCGGATGCTGCCTTTTCGGAGGTGTCCTGGCG
>CAIYZZ010000275.1 GCA_903930805.1 uncultured Rhodocyclaceae bacterium
GCCGATGAAGCCGATGCCGCTGCTGGCAAGAGCTTTCATCGGAGGCTCAAATAAAATTTACGTGCTCTATGGTACCGCGCACCAAAGCATCGAGATAGCGATTTACCTCGTCCATGCGGCAGTTTCGCCGGCATTCGCGGATGTCTAATTCGTTCTGCACGAAGGCAAGATTACGTTTGCGTGCCTCAGAAACCCAGATCTCTGCAAAGGAAGCATCGTTGATATTGCCGAGAACAAAGCGCGGGTCGTCGAGATAGGCGCTGCAGGAGAAAACAGCACCGTTAGCCATGATATGTGCCCAAGCGAACGGCGTAGCCAGGCACTTGGGGTAGCGTGTCTCCATCGTTTCTTCATACTTACTCATGGACTGGCCCCGGTAGATCACCTGGAATTGACCGTCGGTTGTGCATGCAGCCAATTCGGCCTCAAGCGAAGCATAAGCAGCGTAATCGATATTTTCGTAAATACGGGTATGGCTGGAGCCATGCTGAGAATAGGGTTTAACCACTAGATAGTCGAGGCCAATTTCCTGACAACGACGCGCCAAGGTTGGCATCTCATCGACATTTTCAGGAAGCAGCAGGGACTGAGCACCAATAACCGTCTTCAGGCCGTTCTTGCGCTTGGCCGCGACACAGGCGGAAAGGTTGTCCATAACTCGCTCGAAATCCCTTTCCGGAGCCCGATGCACTGCCGCATAGGTCTTTGCGTTGCCAGCATTGATGGAAACCTTAATCCAAGTAGTGTGGGGTAGCGAGTTTTCAATGAAACGGGAAGTGATCGGGACCCCGTTGGTGGTAAATGCAACGTCGATACCCGCTGCTACCGCAGCAGCGACGGCCTTGTCGATCCCCTTGTAGAGGAGAGGCTCGCCTTCGCCGGCAAACATGACACTCTTGACGCCTATCTGCCCCATGCTTGTGAGGGTAGCGATAAGGGTGGTTTCAGGTATGGAGCGTGTTTGGTAGCCGATGTAATCGACGGCACAGAATGTACAGCGATGATTGCAGGCGCCAGTGGGAGAAATTTCCACGTATAGGGGCGGAATGTTTTTGCCGCTAGCCCAGTCGGCATGTCCATCAACGTAGTCGGAAACCCAGCGTGGGTGGTAGATTAACTTGTGTGATTCGATGCGGAAGCGATCGCTCATAGTTGCTGCCTTAATGGGGTGTTTGCTGATTCTATGGAAGGGGGCTTGCCTGTTACGCCCATCGACTGTCTGAAGGATGGCCGAGGATTACGATTGGTTCGTCAATGTAGATTGGTTCGATGATAGCTGAAAGCCTATGACCAGCGTTGTTGTACGAGGTACTCAGGTGCCGATCTTCAGGAATTCCCCAGTTTTTCTTATTGCATCGTGAAGATTTGTCCATGCATATAACCCTAACTCATGCTCCGCAGCGCTAGTATCTGGTACATATCGATGCCGAGTTGTTGTTACATGCGAGCCAGAAAACTTGACGCTTTTACCCGGTGCCACGATTTCCTGCACGATTCGTGCAACTTCGGCCAAAGTGGAGCCGTGGGGCGATCCAACGTTGTAGGCACGACCTGATTTTCCCCGGGATAGCAAGGCCAGAAGCCAGACGGCCAGATCCGCTGCGTAAAGAAAGCTGCGTACCTGCGCCCCATCTCCGTTTACGACAATACATTCGTTTTCCTGAGCGTCCCTTATAAATTGGCCAATGGCCAGGTGAGCTGGCAAGCCATGGCCTACAAAAGCAAAACATCGCGCCACCACCGGTTCAATGTCATGGGTCCGGGAGTAGGTGGCTCCGAGCATTTCCATGATTCGCTTGCCTTCCCCGTAGGCATTACGATAGTCCAAGGGGTCGCATGCCCCTGTGTAGTTTTCCTGGATGTGGTCGAGGGATTGGGGTTGTTCCCCATAGATTGCCCCTGAACTCAGCAGAAGAACTCGGCGAGTGCCACTGGCAACCGCATGATCCAGTACATGCCGTGTTCCCTCGATGATCGTATCGAGGAGTTCGGATGGCTGGGCTGCAGCTTCAGGAGATGTGTCCGTCGCACCGTGGATAAAAGCGTCGAAACTTTCCTTCGGAAAGCGATAGCTCCTGATATCCCCCTTTATCCATTTGAGCCAGGAAATATCGCGAAACTCGGGACATCGCGAGAGAAACATATCAGGATGTCGCGACAAGGCGCAGCCATGAATGTTGGCACCTTGTTGGTTCATGGTCTCTATGGCAAGTAATAGCCAATAACCCACAAAGCCCGTGGCTCCCGTGATGAAGATGCGCTTGTCAGCGAGTTCCGGCAGCGGGTACCGTTTTAACAGAGTCTTCAGGTCAGCAAGCCGTCTTGCCACTGCTTCATCCTGTTGGGCCTGAGCAATATCGGCGAGTGAGAGTCTCATCAATACATCCGAATCACTTGATTGGGTATTCCACTATCCTTGAGTCCCTTGGCAATAGCCTCCTGAGCGCGATAACTGGAGATCAGGATGGGGCAGTCAGGATGGCGATTGAGCCAGTCTGGCGAGGCAATTGGATACTCGGCAAGATATTTACCTTGGAGATTCAGGTTGCTATCGACAATGCCTCTTAGCTTTGCCTGTGGATCAAGGCGGTGCAACTGGGGAATCAGTCGTGCAGTGTGGCTTCCTGCACCATAAATGAAAAAGTCGCTCTGTATCGTTTTTGCGATTTTCGCCAAGGCTGCATTCCAGGCGACGGTCGATTTCTCGATATAACTTTCTATCTGAGGGGCGGAGTCATCGATTCTCAGCGCTTGACCACTGCCGCGCCCGAAGAGAGCAAAAAGACTATCGCTGGCACCATCCAAGGGGGTTCTATCGAAGGCTAGCTCGCCGTAACCCAGGTTACTCATGAAATTTGCAAGGGAGATCCTGCTGAAGTATTGGATATGTTCCAGGGAGAATTCTCCGAAAGGTTCGCTGTCTTGACTACGGAATTGCTCGAGGGCTGGGACTTCCACAAGAACTTTGGCAGTGGGGGGTAATTTCCCTAACAATGCTGCCATGTCCAGGCGCAGGTTCGGCAAGTGTTCGAGAACGCCAGTCAGGCAAAGAAGGTTCAGGTTAGCAAGTGGCAAGTTGCTCGGGGCGTCCTGAATGCCGCCTTGGTAAATCTTTGCTATGCCTAGGGCTGTTGCAGCTTGGGGCGCAGGATCCAGGCCATGCAACGCCGAGAAACCCGAGTGATGAAAATGGGCTAGGAGGGTGCCGTTGCCGCAACCGATATCAGCGATGACTGCATTTCGGGTAAGAAAAGGCCGACAAATATTTAAGGTATGAGTGGCCCGTTGCTGCTCGAGGCTGGAGGGTACGGTTGCAGGTAGATCGTATTTTGACAATCGCCTGTAGTACTGGCTGTAAGTGTCGGGTGAGGGCAGATTTGAAGCAAAGTGAAAACCGCAATTGTCGCAGCGACTGACTACGTAACTCATGTCGAGGCCATCGATGGTCGCCATGGTGTTGGTGTAGAGCGCCTTGGCCTGGCTAGTCGCACAGACCGGGCAGTGGCGATGCCAAGAGCTGACCGAGTTCATTCTTATTCCACTAGCCCGAAAATATCTTCTAGCCCAACGATCTGTTCTATGGATATACCTTGTTGTATCAACAGATTAGTGATCTCACGCCTGTGGCGGGTGGTGGAAATCAATATGGGTAGTCCGCGCAGAGAGGCGGGGTCGTAAGCCGTGATTTCCAGGCCAGCCAATCGTTGCCCGCGCCGAGCAGTGTTCGTATCGCAGAGTGCGGCGATATTCAGCCAAGGCGACAAGGGGGCCACGTAGGTCATGAAGTCACCGCCTGCGCCATAAACGACAAAGTTTTCTCCAAGCTTCGTGGCAAAACGCATCAGCAGTTTTTCCCTGCGAACGGATGTTTGCTGCTTGGGGGCAGCAAGCAGCCGAAGGCTGTCCGTATAAACAGGTGATTCGAAATGGCTGTTGGTCAGCGTAATCGTGTCAAACCCGGCCCTCCAAACAAGCAAGGACAGCGACGCGGGCGTGAACTGGTGAGCATGTTCGGGGTTGCCGTCATTTTCCAGTAATGAATGTCCTGCACCATTGGGCGTTTCGAGCAGAAGTCGTCCAGTTGGCTTGAGTAAATGGTTCCATTCGACTAGTTCTGATTCTGCATTTGCCAAGTGCTCAAGAACGTGAAAGGCAAGGATCAGATCAAACGCGGCAGTGAATTGTTGTGAGTCGATTGCTTGTACTACGTGGTCCAGACGGCTTCTAGCTGCCTTTGCATCGGCCGATACCTCAAGGCCGGTATAGTGAACCGCCGCTTCCCGTTTTACCCGTTCCCCCAGCAATCCTTCGGCACAACCGATTTCCAGTATTCGTATGCCGTTCCTGAGGAGCGGATCTATTGATGTCATGCGATCAATGATCTTGCGCTCAATATCGCCAGCAGGTAATTCATTTCTGCCTTGCTGCGTCTCATAGTGACTGAGGGGGTGCGCCCGCCTCCAACGATGTCCGCAGACGGCGCAGGCATGATCAGCATTTTCCATGAGAGATATGCGATCTCCGAGACAACAGGGGCAGGAGCCAACATCGTGGGCGCTGTAGGACATGGCGACTCCTAATGAAAACGTTAAAGTTATTGTACTTGTAGATGTAAGCCGTGCTTGCAAGCAACGGCATACGCAGTGGCTGCCTCACAATGCTGCCGCTTACCAATCGCGATCTGATGCCGGTTCGATGGCTCAACGTGTCATTCCTGGTCTTATCCTGGCCCCGGGGGGGGCGCTGTGGAAGGTGCTGTTCGATGTTGTGGTTCACCTCGCCAATTATCTTGAAATTCCGGATTGACCCAGTGCGCATTGATACGTATGATCATGCGCATACTTTATGGTAGGAGTTACCCCATGCCGACTACTCACGATTACATCGCCAGAAAAGGCCGCCTGTCGTTATCGATCAGCCAGGAGCTTCTGGATCGACTGGAACCTTACAAGCAGAAGATAAATCTCTCCGCGCAAGCCGAGCAATTGTTTGGCCGCATGCTCGATGAACTCGAAAACCGTGCCTGGGCGGAACGTAACGCCCAGGCGCTGGTCGCTCATGGTCGAGACATTGCCTCCACCGGACTGGCGGGTGCCGAATTTGACCGGATCTGAGGTTTGGCGCAATTTCAAATTTTTTCCAATCCGGGAATGAAGAAGGCGGAGATCCCGTATCTCGTTGCCGTGCAGAATGACCACATTGCAAGTCGTACTGGGGCTACCGTGGTTATTCCCTTGCGCGCCCAAGCGCAACCGGTCGACGTCTTGGCACCTCTGGTCGATGTTCCAGGTCAAGGACAGTTCGTGTTGTCCACCGACGAAATATTTGCCATTGACAGCGCCCGGCTGAAACAGCCTGTTGGCAGGTTGAGCGCCACCGATCGTGCCAAGATTCGCCCTGCCGTGGATAAGATGCTCGGGGAATATTGATGGGCTGTATGCCGACGGGCAGGCCGTCGGATCAGCCCTTCGGCTTGGTATCGCCGACGTTTCCGTTCCGCTCCAGATCGCCGAGAACTTTCTTGATCTGATCGTGCAGCCCCGGGAGGTCGCTGTGGATGGTCTTCCAAACGATCTCCAGATCGACCTTGAAGTAGCCATGGGCGACGGCATTGCGCATCTGGTAGGCGAACGCCAACGGTAATTCCGGGTGCTCGACCGCAAACTCGGGATGGTGCTGCTCGATGTTGTGGCTCGCCTCGCCAATGATCTCGAAATTTCGGATCACGGCGTCCTGAGCCATTTCGTTCTTGAGGAACATCACTTCGTCGATGTCCTCGACGTACCGGTCAATGCGTTCGATGGCTTCCCGGATGTGTCCAAGGTAGTCGGTCAGCCGCTGCTGGTCGCTGGTCATACTGGTACTGCCTCGGCGAGCACGATGTCACGGAACTTCTCCGGAAGGGCTTTGGGTGTTA
>CAIYZZ010000276.1 GCA_903930805.1 uncultured Rhodocyclaceae bacterium
CTTGAAGCGGCCGGTATCTCGCCCAACGGCGAGCACGCCATGGAACCGATCGAGGACGCCGTAGCTACCGTCTGGCGCGAAATGCTTGCTACCGGGAAGTTGGCCGCACCCGCCGCAATGAAGAAGTGTGCCTGAGGAGAAAACATGTCGCTCATCATCAACCACCTCTGCACTTGCTGTGATGCTTGCCTGCACGTCTGTCCCAACGGTGCCATTCGTGCCGATAGCGCCGAGCAACCCTACTATCTAATCGACTCGACGCTCTGTACAGAGTGCCTGGGCGATCACGCCGAAGCGCAATGCGCGGCGATCTGTCCGATCGAGGGCGCGATCCTCGACGAATTAGGCATACCGATCAACCCACCGGGCTCGCTGACCGGCATTCCGCCGCACAAGCTCGCCACCCTGCAACTGATCGAGGCATCTCACTGACATGACTACCATCACCTTCTGGGAAAAACCCGGCTGCGGCGGTAATGCGCGGCAAAAAGCCATCCTCGAGATGGCCGGCCATACGGTTGTGGCAAAAAACCTGTTGCAGGAATCCTGGACGCGTCAAAGCCTGATCGAGTTCCTTATCCCCCTGCCGATACCGTACTGGTTCAATCGCACGGCCCCGGAGGTCAAGAACGGTGAAATCGTGCCGGAAGAATTCGACAGTGGCACAGCCTTGTCGCTACTGCTCAACTATCCTTTGCTGATCCGTCGGCCACTGATGCAGGCCGAGGATGGCGAAATGCGTGGTTCACGTCATGTCGGCTTCGTGCTCGAAGATGTGGATGCCTGGATCGGCTTGGGTGACGCCTGGCCCCCGGAAGCACCACGACCACCGGTCGAGGGTTGCATCCATGGCAATGACGGTGCCGATCACTGCCCTGTGCCGGAATGACCGCATGGACAAATCGACCAGTCGGGCCATCGAAATTGCGCCCGGCGTACACTGGGTTGGCGCTTTCGACCCGGACCTGCGCAGCTTCGACCTGATCCTGCGTACTGCCAACGGCACCAGTTACAACGCCTACGCAGTGCGCGGCGAACTGGGCGTGGCGGTGATCGACACGGTCAAGGAAAACTTCACTGATGCTTTCTTCGCTCGTTTGGAGTCAGTGTGCGATTACAGCGAGATCACCACCGTGGTGGTCAATCATCTTGAACCCGATCATTCGGGCGCATTGCCCGAGTTGTTGCGGCGTGCCCCGCAAGCCCAGGTCTGCCTGTCGATCCGTGCGCCGCTGATGCTGAAGGCGTTGCTGCGCGCTGCCGACACCTTGCCGCGCGGCTTTCGCACCGTCACCACCAGCGACACGGTTGAACTCGGCGGCCGCACGCTCGGCTTCCTGCATACGCCTTACCTGCACTGGCCAGATACGCAATGCACCTATCTGGGCGAACTCGGTATCCTGTTCTCCGGCGATGTGTTCGGCTGCCACTTCTGCGACACGCGGCTGTTCAACGACAAAGTCGGCGACTTTCGTTTTTCCTTCGAGTACTACTACGCCCACATCATGCGGCCGTTCCGTGCCCATATTGCGCGCGCCCTCGATTTGATCGAACCGCTCGATCTGTCCATCGTCGCCCCGGCGCATGGTCCCGTGCTGCGCCACGGCCCACGCGACTACATCAAGCGCTACCGCGAACTCGCCACCCCGCGCCTGACCAACGAGGCTGGCGGCGAAAAAACCCTGCTGGTGTTCTACCTCTCGGCTTACGGCAATACGCGACGCATGGCCGAAGCGGTACGTGCCGGTGCCGAAACGGTGACGGGCGTTCGCGTTTCGCTCTACGACTTGGAGGGCGTCGAGCCTTCCTCCTTTGTCGACCTGATCGAGGAAGCCGACGGCTTTGCCCTCGGCAGCCCCACCATCAACGGCGATGGCGTCAAGCCGGTGTGGGACCTGCTCTCCTCGCTGACTGCCATTGACGTTGCCGGCAAGCTCGGCGCCGCCTTCGGCTCCTATGGCTGGAGCGGCGAAGCGGTCGAGATGATCGAGCACCGGCTACGCGGCCTGAAATTTCGCGTCCCCATCGAAGGGCTGAAGGTCAAACTGACGCCAACCCACACCGAACTGGAACACTGCCACGTCTTTGGCCGACAACTGGCCGACACGCTGATCAACCCCGCGCATCAATCCTTCAACGCAGACTAGGAGAACCCTGCCCATGCCCAAAGCCAAAGTCACCTTCGCCGATGTCGGCGTCACCCTCACGGTGCCCGCCGGGACGCGCCTCATCGAGGTCTCGGAAAAAGTCGGTGCCGGCATCACCTACGGGTGCCGCGAGGGTGAATGCGGCACCTGCCTCACCAAGGTGGTCTCGGGCGGGGAGAACATCGCCGCGCCCTCGGTCCTCGAAGACCAAGTTCTCAAAGATAGCTTCGCCCCGCGCGGCCACCGACTTGCCTGCCAGGCGCAGGTACTCGGCGGCGACATCGTCGTCAAGCCGGCCTGATTCCCCTCATCCATCATTCCAACGAAAGGAAAACACCATGCCCAATGTCACCTTCACCAGCCCTATGCACAAGGACAAAACTGTCTATGCCGTCGCCGGCAGCCACAAGCAGACGGTGCTCGCCCTCGCCAAGGAAAATCATGTCCCGATCGATTTCGGTTGTCAGAACGGCGAATGTGGCACCTGCCTCGTCCAAGTCAATCCGATCGGCAAGGAAAAGCACCACAAGATGAGCAACCCGCTCACCGACGGTGAAGTCAGCGTACTGCGCGAAATGAAGAAAATTACCAAGGCGCAGGTCGAGCAGATGCGTGTCGATGACCTCTGCCCCACCGAATGGCGGCTGGCCTGCCAGATGGTGCTGCGCGACGAAGACATCATCGTCGACTACCCAAGCAGATAAGCGAGCAAATGGCCGACGCCATCGCCGACCGTGCCAAGGCAGCCTATCTCGGCCTGGCGATCGGTGATGCGCTGGGTGCAACAGTCGAGTTCATGACACCCGGCGAGATTCGCCATCAATACGCCACGCATCGCGAGATGCGTGGCGGTGGATGGCTGCGGCTCAAGCCCGGCCAAGTCACGGACGACACCACCATGTCGCTGGCGCTCGGCCGTGCCATTATCGACAAGGGCGGCCAAGTCGAGGCACTGGCATGCGCTCAAGCCTTCGATGCCTGGATGCGCGCCAAGCCAGTAGATATCGGCAACACAGTGCGGCGCAACTTGGTGACTTTCCGCCATTCCGGCAACCCAGTAGCACCGCCCTCTGAACACGACGCCGGCAACGGCGCAGCGATGCGCGTGCTACCGGTTGCCTTGGCGACGCTCGGCCAACCGACGCACGTTGTCAGCGTTGCGATACGCGCACAGGCACATGTCACTCACCACAACGAACTGTCGGATGCCGCCTGCGACACGCTGGTGGCAATGACTCAAGCCGCGCTGGAAAAAGTCGGTGCTGGCGGGACGGCGAATAGCCGGCACGCCGACAACCCGGGGAAGGCGCAAGACCTTAGTCACTTCGCCACGATACTGATCGCCCAGCATCCTCAATACGCTTTCGACGGCCGCCGCCGCGAGAACCCGAGCGGCTATGTCATCGAAACGCTACAGGCGGTCTTCCAGGCATTTTTTGGCACCACCAGCTTCGAGGCATGTCTGATCGATGTCGTCAATCGCGGTGGCGATGCCGACACCACAGGCGCCATCTGCGGCATGCTCGCTGGGGCGTGCTATGGCCTCGAAGCCATTCCAGCCCGCTGGTTGAAAGCACTCGATGCGTCAGTGAGCGGAGCCTGCCTGGCTCAAGCGACGGCGCTGGTCTCTAGCTGAGTTTCATCGAGGAGATCAGCAAGACGTCCGGTCACGACCTCGATACCCATGCGGGCGAGAAAGCGCTGCTCCTTGTCCGTCGGCTGCTCGATCAGCGCCCAGCCTGCCGGTTTATATGACCCGTAAATCAGGTCGGACATCACCATGCGCTCTGTATCGCGGTTGAAGCGCATGCCAAGAAATAGATAGCGCTTGCCGGCACGCAGCGTCTTCACGGTAAGCGGCACAGCAAAACCGCCCATCAACTCGGTGATGTAATCCACATAGTCGGCATCCGAGGCGATGAAGTGGGGCTGCGGGCGCGGCGTACCCATCGGCTTGAACAGCACAGGCAAAACCGCATCGACCGCTTCGGGAGCCACTTCGCGATAAGCCGTACCATCGTGCGCGAACAGCTTGAAACGATAATCTGTACCGCCGATGCGGGAAATGCCGACGACCAGTGTGTGTGGCGTATGGGCATAACTATCCTGCAATTGCGTGTCGCGATTGATGTCGACGATGTACCTTGGTTTCAGTGTCACCAGCCAGTCATGCACAGCCGCGCGCGTCCAAACAGTTTCGCCGTACGTGCGCACGAGGAACTTGTTGACCGCCGACCGCCCGCGTTTCAACTCGACATTCATCGCCGCACGCGGAAACTCGTACATCAGCTTGGGCGCCATCGGCTTACCGTCATTCATGGCGATAATCAGCGAATCGCTGTCCGCAGGGATCGGCCGGCCATCTGCCACGGCATGCACACCGGCCAAAACTCCTGGCCCGAGATAGGGAACCACCGAGCCGTTCCTTATCCCCTCGATCCACTCACCCGTCAGTTCGATCATGTCCATATCACCGTGAAACGCGACAAAATAATCGCGGCAATCAGCCATGTGCAATTTTCGCGCCCACATGAATACCGAGGATCCGGCCATTTAGCGGGCGTGGTTTGTCGGGTTTGCGACATACGAGCTTGCTGTTCGCTTCTATGACTGTTCAGGACGAACTCACTTCAAAATCACTGCCAAATCCGCAGTCATAGGCGACGTGGAGGCACGGAACAGCGGTAATAAATAATTGTTCCCGGCCTTATCCATAGCAATCACATAGGGGTCGGATACCCATGTACCCCCTACCCTGTGGCGGTGGCTTGAAATAGTCGTTTCGTGAGGGAAGGCGGATACATCAAACTCCTGCAATCCTGATCGACCCTCCCCCCCGTCTCACAGATCAGGGCAATCGTAGCCGGGTGAAGTATCTAAACGAGGGATTGCAGGCGTAGCGGAGTGGTGATGACTGGGGGTTAGCACCCGCTGCACAGTCCTGGTTCCAACTCGAAAACACCCGGTTACAACTTTAGGCTGCACAGAAGGATATGGCTTACAACCTCCAGACATAGTGTCAGCCATCTAATGTCGCGGAGACCAACATGAAAACCACCATGCTGATTGCCCTGCTGACCCTGTCGGCAACCACATCCTTTGCAAATGAACAGCCCGGCGCCAACCGCGGACGTTTCGAGCAGGCTCGGACTCAGATGTTCGCGGAGTTCAAGGCCATCGAATCCACCTCACACAAAGATCGCATCCGCATCCTGCAAGAAGCGGACGCCTGCATCCAAGCAGCCGCTAACCGGGATCAATATCGTGCCTGTGAAGAGCGCGAAAAGTCGGCACGGGAACACAGCAATGCTGAAGCCAAATCCCGTCGTGAAGCATTGAGAAGTAAGGCAGAAGGGATGCGGCAGGCAATGGCGCCAAGGAATTGATTCAAGCACACCCTGTTCATGCCGTAACCCCTACTTATCGGCCACATGCTGGAGATGGGTATGGACTTCGTTGTCACTCTCAAGGGGTTGCGTTGCTTCCTGGGCAAGTTTTCTGATGCCTGTGCATTCATCCGTCGGCACTGGGGATCTCAAGAGACAGCAGCGGAAATGGGCGTGAGACTCTTTCCCGCCAACCGCTACCGGATGGACTGAGGGCTGGCTACCCCAATTATGCAGCTTTCCGAAGAACCGCTGCACCGTTCCCGTGCGCACCTCTAAAGAACCCCGTCAGATTGTCGTAGTCCAATCTCACCATCAGGAATATTTCGATGATAACGGCTGGGAAAAGAGAAGGGACGTGCCATGTTCA
>CAIYZZ010000277.1 GCA_903930805.1 uncultured Rhodocyclaceae bacterium
GACAATCTTGGGATCGTGCGCCTTGATGGTCTGGGCAATGCGGAAAGCACCATAGACGTTGCCAGGGAAGGGTGCCGACACCAGCACCGCGTTAGGCGCATGACGGGCAACGGCGGCCAGTGTCAGTTCATGCAGGGTGCTATCGACGAGGGTGGGTGGTGCTGCCAGCGCCTGGGCGAGCGGCGCGAAGCTGGCCTGACTCTGGGCGAGTGATTCGGCGTAGCGCACGAATTCGAAGCGCGGATCAACCGCCTCGCGCAGTACGTCGGCGATATCGTTGAGGTAGAGCGTGGCGAAGTGGCGGGCGCGATCCTGCACGCCGAGCGCACCGAAAGCCCAGGCTAATGGATCACCTTGATCGCCACCATCTTCATCAACATAAACATCGAGCGCTGCAAAGCGCGGGCCTTCAGGTAGAAAATTTCGGCCGGCGATGCGCTGCCCGACGCTCGGGTCGCGTCCCTGCAAAAAGGCGACGACAGGCTCAATGGTGGCGAGATAGCGGTCAAACTCGCGGTCGAAGGTTTTGCTGGCAGGCGCGCGCGATGCTTTCGGCAAGGCAGCGATGCGCGCGCGAATTGCCACTAGACCGTCAGGCGAAAACAGCTTGAGAACCAGGGCGAGCGCAAGGTCCTCCTGTACTGCGGCCACGCCACGCGAACGCAAAAATCCGGTGAGATACGCTGTTGAGGGGTAGGGCGTGTTGAGTTGCGTCATCGGCGGCACAATGGACAACACGCGCGCGGAAGGGACGCGCATGGCTTTCAATTGCCGCGCACGCGCTGCGTCAGTTGAGTATCAAGTTTTAGCTGGCCGCTACCGGGCAATTCCGGTTTGGCCATGAGGTACGCGCCAATCCAGCCACCGACCAAAACACCCGCGACGATGCAAGCGGCCGCGAGTGCCGCGATCCTTTTGCCGGACGATCCTGCCAAGTGTTGCGGCGGCGAGGGGGCAAGGAGAACGGCAGCAGTTGGCACAACGGTTTCTGACAGATTCACCTGGCGCACTTCTTCCAGTGCCTGCTCGATGGCCTCGCGTTCTTTTTGTGCCGCCTGTGCTTCGGCCTCGGCCAGATGCCGTGCCGCAGTAGCCGCAGCGGCTTCTTGCTCAACGACAAGGCGCTGGGTGATAACACGGGTAAATTCCTGGTCGGCAGCGGTCTTTGCCAGCGCCAGGGTTTCGGCGGCCTGTTCGGACTGGATGCGCTCGTGCGCGGCTGCCACGGCGGCACGCTCTGCGGCCACGCGTTCACGTGCCAGTGCTTCGAGTTCCGCTTCACGTTTTGCCCGGGCAGCGCTGGCCGCCGCCAGATCGGCTAGAGCCTGCTCCTTGCGCTGCGTCTCGGCGCAAGCCTGCTCCTCAGCTTCAAGACGGGCGCGCAGCGCGGCTTCAGCTGACTGTTCGGCACGCACCTTCTCAATGGCCAGGCGACGGGCCTGAGCCTCAGTAATGGCGCGCGCGCGCGCCTGTTCTGCCGCCAGTCGGTCAGCCTGACTACGCTGCTCGGCAGCTTCCAGCATCACGGTAAGTTGGTGCTCGCGGCGCCCGGCATCGACGTTCGCCCGTTCGTCAGCACCGGCACGCGCCAGCGCCTCGGCTTGGGCGGCACGATGATCGTCGAGCGTAATGGACGCATCCAGGGTCATGGTGAAAGACTAACGCGCCCGCGTCTGGGGCGGACGCTAGAATAGCGGCAGGTAAAGCCTGCTTGTTTGGGCAAAAGCAAAAAGAGGAGACACAAAATGGCGCACCCCCTGGCCGGCCAGCCGGCTCCGCACACCAGCCTCACCGATATCCCCGCACTGCTGGCGGCTTACAGGAATGTGCCTGATGTCACTCAGGCGACCCAACGTGTCGCCTTCGGTACCAGCGGCCACCGCGGCAATGCCTTCAATGGCAGTTTCAACGAGGCGCACATCCTCGCCATCGCCCAGGCCGTTGCCGAATATCGCCTGAGTGCCGGCATCAGCGGCCCGCTTTTCATTGGCATGGACACGCACGCACTGTCGGCCCCTGCGCAGCAGACGGCACTCGAAGTGCTGGCAGCCAACGGTGTGCTGGCACACCTGCAAGCCAACGACGGCTACACCCCCACCCCGGTGATTTCACGCGCCATTCTTGCGCACAATGCGGACAAGGCTGCCGCCCGCGCCGATGGTATTGTCATCACGCCTTCGCATAACCCGCCGCAGGATGGTGGCATCAAGTACAACCCGCCCCACGGTGGCCCGGCCGACACCGACGTTACCGGCTGGATCGAGCAACGCGCCAATGTGCTGATGGCCGATGGCAATTGCGGTGTGAAGCGCATGCCCTACGCAACGGCGCTGGCAGCGCCAACAACAAAATCGGTCGACCTGATGACGCCCTACATCGCGGCGCTGGGCAATGTGATCGACATGGAGGCGATCCGCCAGGCGAACCTGCGCATCGGCGTCGACCCGATGGGTGGCGCAGCGGTAGCTTACTGGGAACCCATCGCCAAGCACTACGGCCTGAACCTCGAAGTCGTCAATCCACGGGTCGACCCCGCCTTCGGTTTCATGACGCTCGACCACGACGGCAAGATTCGCATGGACTGCTCAAGCCCCTACGCCATGGCCAGCCTTGTCGGACTGAAGGACAAGTTCGACATCGCCTGGGGCAATGACGCGGACGTCGACCGCCACGGCATCGTCACGCCTTCGGTCGGGTTGATGAACCCCAACCATTATCTGGCCGTCGCCATCCGCTACCTGCTGACGCATCGCCCGCACTGGCCAACTACGGCAGCCGTTGGCAAGACGCTGGTGTCCTCCGGCCTGATCGACCGCGTGGTGAATGGACTGGGCCGCAAGTTCCGCGAAGTACCGGTCGGCTTCAAGTGGTTTTCTGCCGGCCTGCTGAATCCCGGTGATGAAGGCGGCTTCTGCTTCGGCGGCGAAGAAAGTGCAGGGGCGAGCTTCCTGCGCCGCGATGGCTCGGCATGGACGACCGACAAGGACGGCATCATTCTGGGCCTTCTGGCTGCCGAGATTACGGCCGTGACCGGCAAGGACCCCGGCCGCCACTATCAGGAACTGGCCGCGCAATACGGTACGCCGCATTACATCCGCATCGACGCCCCGGCCAGCCCCGCGCAAAAAGCGGCCTTTAAACAACTTACCGGTGAAAAGGTTGCCGCTGCCACGTTGGCCGGCGAACCTATTCTCGCGCGGCTCACGCGCGCACCCGGCAACGACGCACCGATCGGCGGCCTCAAGGTGACCACGGCAAACGGCTGGTTCGCCGCCCGCCCTTCCGGTACCGAAGA
>CAIYZZ010000278.1 GCA_903930805.1 uncultured Rhodocyclaceae bacterium
GGTCGATCTGCATCACGTCATGGATGGGGTCGAGGGCTTTGAGTTTCTTCGCAATGAAAAGGGGCACTCAAAATCTCCCCACCCCGACCTGATCCTGCTCGACCTCAACATGCCGCGCATGGACGGTCGCCAGTTTTTGCAGAAGATCAAGGCCGATACGGCGTTGCACACCATCCCCGTGGTGGTGCTGACGACATCGGATGCCGAACGGGACATGCTCGAAAGCTACGACCACTTCGCCGCCGGCTACATCGTCAAGCCGGTGGATGTGGATGACTTCATCAAGATCGTGCGCGGCATCAGCGATTACTGGATCAAGCTCGTGCGCCTGCCGGAGCACGGCTAAGGCGCATGACGATGCCTCGCCCCACACAATCCGCAGAGATGGCGCAACCCGTCACCCGCAGGTTGATGCCGGTTCTGTCGGCCTTGCTGGCGCTCTTGATCGCTGGGGCGGTGGCGTTGTTCTGGCAACAGCATCGTACTCAGGCGGACAAAGAGACCGCCGCCTGGAGTGCGGAGATCAAGCGCGATTTCGATGATGCCATCGCCAAGCAAGCGGCTGGATTGGCCCTCGCGTTGCAGCCGCTAGTTGCAGATGTGCGCGTCCAGCGGGCGCTGCAGGAAAACAACGCGTCTCGCCTCTTGACCGATTGGCGCGGGCTGTTCGAAACCCTGAGGCTTGAGTACAAGCTGACGCATTTCTATTTTATGGACCGGCACCGCGTCTGCCTGATGCGGCTGCACAATCCGGGCAAAAGCGGGGACAAGATCGATCGTTTCACTGCAAGCGAGGCCGAAAGCTCCGGCATTGCAACGGTGGGTCTCGAACTGGGTGTGCTGGGAACCCTTACCCTGCGTGCGGTACAGCCGGTTTTTGCCGCTGGCGAACTGGTCGGCTATGTGGAACTCGGCAAAGAGATCGATGACGTTCTCCAGATCATGAGCAAGTCCAGGGCCGATCACCAGTTGGCGGTCGTGGTGCACAAGGCATTGCTCGACCGCAAGGCGTGGGAAGACAGCATGCAGCAAATGGGGCGCGGGGCTGACTGGGATCACATGGCCAATAGCGTTCTCATCTATTCTTCCCACGAGCAGCCGCCCGCTGCATTGCTGCAGTTGGTCGATGACGATTTGCAACGCGGTAAAGCCCGCAGCATGTTCTCCGACGATATCCTTGTCGATGGGCGTAGCTGGGCCGCTGCCGTGACGCCCTTCCATGACGCCGCCGGCCAGCCGATCGGCCATTTGCTGACGATGCGCGATGTGACGGCCGATAATGCCGCGTTCCGGCGCACGCTGGCGCTGGCTGGCGGCACGGCGATCGGCTTGCTGGCGCTGCTGTTGGGGTTTGTCTTTGTCGTGCTGCGCCGCACCGACAACCGGATTCACGCGCAGCAGGCGCAATTGCGTGCCAGCAAGGAGCAGGAACATGTTTTGTTGCTGCAGGCACAGGCGATCAATCGCCAGCTCGAGGAGACGACCGCCGAAGCCAGAGGGTTGGCGGCCCAGGCGGAGATGGCCAGCATCGCCAAGAGCGAATTTCTGGCCAATATGTCGCATGAAATCCGCACGCCGATGAATGGCGTGATCGGCATGAGCGGCCTGCTGCTGGAAACGCAGTTTGACGAGCGTCAGTTGGAGTTTGCCGAGACCATCCGCAACAGCGCCGACGCCCTGTTGGGGCTGATCAACGATATTCTCGACTTTTCCAAGATCGAGGCCGGCAAGCTTGATCTCGAGATCATCGATTTCGACTTGCGCACCCTGCTCGAGGAAACTGCCGACCTGCTCGCCTTCCGCACCGATGAAAA
>CAIYZZ010000279.1 GCA_903930805.1 uncultured Rhodocyclaceae bacterium
GGCAGCAAGATCGCACCGATCTTCTACAACACCATGGAAGATGCCGGCGCCCTGCCGATCGAGCTCGACGTCAGCAAGATGGACATGGGCGACGTGGTCGAACTACGACCGTATGAAGGCAAGGCACTGAAGAATGGTACCGTCATCGCCGAGTTCAAGGTCAAGTCCGACGTCATCTTTGACGAAGTCCGCGCCGGCGGCCGCATTCCGCTGATCATCGGTCGCGGCCTCACCACCAAGGCGCGCGAATTTCTTGGTCTCCCCGTGTCCACGTTGTTCCGCCTGCCCGGCGTCCCCGCCGACACCGGCAAGGGTTTCTCGCTGGCACAGAAGATGGTCGGTCGCGCCTGCGGCCTGCCAGAAACAAATGGAAAGCAAGCGGGCATCCGTCCCGGCACCTACTGCGAACCGCGCATGACCTCGGTCGGCTCGCAGGACACTACCGGCCCGATGACACGCGACGAACTGAAAGACCTCGCCTGCCTCGGTTTCTCCGCCGACCTCGTCATGCAGTCCTTCTGCCACACCGCCGCCTACCCGAAGCTAGTGGACGTAAAAACCCACCGCACGCTGCCGAGTTTCATCACCGCGCGTGGCGGCATTTCCTTGAAGCCCGGTGACGGCGTAATTCACAGCTGGCTCAACCGCTTCCTGCTACCCGACACTGTCGGCACCGGCGGCGACTCGCACACGCGCTTCCCCATCGGCATCTCTTTTCCCGCCGGCTCCGGCCTGGTCGCCTTCGCCGCCGCCACCGGCGTGATGCCGCTCGACATGCCCGAATCCGTGCTGGTGCGCTTCAAGGGCAAGCTGCAGCCAGGCATCACCCTGCGTGACCTGGTCAATGCGATTCCGCTCTACGCCATCAAGGCCGGCCACCTCACCGTCGCCAAACAAGGCAAGAAGAACCTCTTCTCCGGCAAGATCATCGAAATCGAAGGCCTGCCCGATCTGAAAGTGGAGCAAGCGTTTGAACTCACCGACGCCTCGGCCGAACGCTCCGCTGCCGGTTGCTCGGTGCGCCTCAACAAGGAACCCATCGTCGAGTACCTGCGCTCCAACATCACGCTGATGAAGTGGATGATCGCCGAAGGCTACGAAGACAAGCGCACCCTCGGTCGCCGCATCAAGGCCATGGAGGACTGGATCGCCAAAGGCACCCTGCTCCAGCCCGATGCCGACGCCGAATACGCCGCCGTGATTGAGATCGATCTCGCCGATATCAAGGAGCCGATCCTCGCCTGCCCGAACGATCCGGACGATGTCAAGGTGCTATCCGAAGTCGCCGGCGAAAAAATCGACGAAGTTTTCATCGGCTCCTGCATGACCAACATCGGCCACTTCCGTGCCGCCGGCAAGATTCTCGACGGCAGGAGCGACCTCCCAACGCGACTGTGGATCGCCCCGCCAACCAAGATGGACGCCATGATCCTCAACGAGGAAGGCTACTACTCGCTACTCGGCAAATCCGGCGCCCGCATGGAAATGCCCGGCTGCAGCCTGTGCATGGGTAACCAGGCGCAAGTACGCAAAGGCAGCAC
>CAIYZZ010000280.1 GCA_903930805.1 uncultured Rhodocyclaceae bacterium
AGGTGCGCGCGCGGCTGGAGACCGTTGGCCGCGTGCAGATGAACTCCAGCACCGAGCCCTGGACGCCCGCGCAGCTCGCTGTACGCATGCGCGACGCCGACGCGATGATGGGCTTCATGACCGATTGCGTGGACAACGCGCTGCTCGTTCAGTCGCCACGATTGCGCGTGATCGCATGCGCGCTCAAGGGTTTCGACAGCTACGACGTAGAGGCGTGCACCCGCGCGGGGGTATGGCTGACCATCGTGCCGGACCTGCTTACCGAGCCTACCGCCGAACTCGCCATCGGACTGGCGATTTCGCTGGCGCGCAACGTAATGCGGGGAGATGCGGAAGTGCGAACCGGGCAGTTCCACGGCTGGCGCGCCCGACTCTACGGCACCGGCCTGGCCGGCGCCAGCGTCGCGGTGGTGGGCTTGGGCCGCGTGGGAGAGGCGATCATCTCGCGGCTATCTGGCTTCGGTTGCACGCGACTGATGGGCGTGGATCCGGCAGGCCACCGGCGCGGCATCGAAGTGCTGGGCTTGCATCAGGCGTTGGCGCAGGCGGATTTCGCGTTCCTTGCGGCGCCACTGACGGCACAGTCGCGGCATCTGTTGGGCTCGAGCGCGCTTTCGCATTGCAAGCCGGGGCAGTTCATGATTAACGTCGGCCGCGGCTCGGTGGTGGACGAAGCGGCGATTGCCGACGCGCTGGAGGCCGGGCAGCTGGCCGGGTACGCGGCCGACGTATTCGCCTTTGAAGATTGGGCCCTCGAGCACCGTCCGGCGACCATTGACGCGCGCCTGCTTGCGCAAGCCAATACGCTGTTCACTCCGCACTTGGGTTCGGCCGTACGCCAGGTGCGCCTCGCCATCGAACAGCGTGCCGCCGACAGCATCATCGCCGTGTTGCAAGGACACGAGCCCGTCGACGCGATCAACCGGCCTGGGCATTTCATACCG
This sequence comes from uncultured Rhodocyclaceae bacterium, assembly GCA_903930805.1. Taxonomy (GTDB): domain Bacteria; phylum Pseudomonadota; class Gammaproteobacteria; order Burkholderiales; family Rhodocyclaceae; genus Sulfuricystis. The sequence continues at coordinate 945 of CAIYZZ010000280.1, forward strand.
CAAAGCGCCTGAATCACAATTGCAACAATAACGTAATCGTATTGCAATGTCACACCGATATCGTGCTGCGGTCTGGTCCTGGGCGAGCCAGGACTGACCTTCCCAACTTGATATGGAGTGTTGCAGATGCATATGAAAGCGATTTACCTGGCGGTGGTGAGCAGTTTGGCGCTGGCCGGTTGCGGCAGCAGCAGCAGCGGAGACGCTGCAGCAGTTGCACCCCCCGCAGCGCCCCAGCTCACCGGTACTCTCTCGGACTCCGCGGTAAAGGGCGTCACCTACACCAGCAGCAGCGGGGTCGGCGGCACCACCGGCGTCAACGGCGAATTCAAGTACGTGGCCGGCGACAAGGTCAGCTTCAAGATCGGCAATGTCACGCTGGGTACGGTCGACATGGCGAGCAGCGCGCTGGGCACCCTGAGCGGCAACCGTATGGTGCGGCCGAAGGACTTGGCGGGCGTTACCGACGAAACCGACGTCAAAGCACTCGCGATCGCCCAGGTGATCCAGACGGCCGCAGCCGCCTCGCCCACCGACACCAACATCGACGTCAGCGCCAATGTCGCGAAGTTTTCCGCTTCGACCGTGACCGCCACCACCATCGACTCGCTGGACAAGGCGAAGACGGTATTGGCCAGCGCCGGCCTCACCCCCACCGCGCTCGGCAACGTCGCCGCGCACTTGCTGGCCGCACCGGCGCAGGTGAAATCGGTGGAGTTCACGCCGACCGCTGTCACCGGCCTGACGGTTGCACAGCGCGCCAGCACCTACACCACCTCCACGGTCAAGGTGACCTATAGCGACGGCACCGCCAAGGATTTCCCGCTCTCCTACGTGAATCTGTTCAACAACACGGACACGAACAAGACCGCGGACGGTTCGGCCGCAGCGTCGATACGCGACAAAAGCGGCAACATCCTGAAAGACTCCAAAGGCAAGCCTTATGTGCCGCAGACCCCCGACGCGAACTCGCTGATGGACATCGGCGGCACACCCTACCTGGTGACGCACTTCGAATACGTGAACAAAGACAGTGCTGGCGTGGACGGGTACGGCAAACTGCCGATGACCATGACCGTGGCCAAGCTGAGCCAGAGCGCCACCGACGGCAAGTTCACGACCGTCTCGATCAAACCGGTGGACTTCTCGTCGGTGAAC
>CAIYZZ010000281.1 GCA_903930805.1 uncultured Rhodocyclaceae bacterium
CGACATTCTGCGTGTAAGGCAGACGCTCTACCAACTGAGCTAAGCACCCTTGCATCCCGGCGCGGCAAGGCACAGCCGCAAGGTCGCGGATTCTACCAAAGCATTTGCCTTTAGTGCTTGATCAAACCAGACACATGCGGCACAGCCTCGGTTGTGGCAGGCAGGCTGGCAGCTTGCGCCTCAACGACCACGGGCTCTGGCAATGGTTCAGGCATGCGCTCCAAGGCCAACTCCAGCACCTTGTCGATCCATCTCACCGGCAGAATCTCGATGCGATTCTTGATCGTATCCGGTATCTCGGCGAGGTCCTTGAGGTTTTCCTCCGGAATGAGCGCCAGGCGGATACCACCACGTACTGCGGCGAGGAGCTTTTCCTTGAGGCCTCCAATCGGTAACACTTCACCGCGCAACGTAATCTCGCCGGTCATTGCCACGTCGGCACGCACGGGAATACCCGTGAGGGTCGAGACCAGAGCCGTGGTCATGCCGATACCAGCGGAAGGACCGTCTTTCGGGGTCGCACCTTCTGGCAGGTGGATATGAATATCATTCTTCTGGTAAAAGTCTTCCGGTATGCCAAGTTGCTTGCTGCGACGGCGGACGACGGTCAGCGCTGCCTGAATCGACTCCTGCATCACCTCCCCAAGCTTGCCGGTCGTCAGCGTCTTGCCCTTGCCCGGTACAGCGACGGACTCGATGGTCAGTAACTCTCCGCCCACCTCGGTCCAGGCGAGGCCCGTGACCTGCCCGACCTGATTTTCCTTTTCGGCCATACCGAATGTGTAGCGACGCACACCCAGGTACTTGTCGAGGTTCTTGTCATTGACGATGATCTTGTTCTTGCGCTGCCGCATCACCAGAGACTTGACGACCTTGCGGCAAATCTTGGAAATTTCACGTTCAAGCGCACGCACGCCAGCCTCGCGGCTGTAGTAACGCACAATGTCGCGCAGGGCATCTTCCGTTACCGAAAGCTCTTCGCGCTTCACGCCATTGTTTTTCATCTGCTTCGGCAACAAATACCGCTGGGCGATATTGACCTTCTCGTCCTCGGTGTACCCGGCAAGACGAATCACTTCGAGGCGGTCAAGGAGTGCAGCTGGTATGTTCAGCGAATTCGCCGTGGCGACAAACATGACATCGGACAGGTCAAAATCGACCTCTATGTAATGATCCTGAAAGGTGTGATTCTGCTCCGGATCAAGCACTTCAAGCAGTGCCGATGATGGGTCACCGCGAAAATCCATGCCGAGTTTATCGACTTCGTCGAGCAGGAACAGCGGGTTCTTCACGCCGACCTTGGCCATATTCTGCAGAATTTTGCCTGGCATCGAACCGATGTAAGTACGACGGTGGCCGCGAATCTCGGCCTCGTCGCGCACACCACCCAGTGCCATGCGCACAAACTTGCGGTTGGTGGCCTTGGCGATGGATTGGCCAAGCGAAGTCTTGCCAACGCCGGGAGGACCAACGAGACACAGGATTGGCGCCTTCATCTTGTCGACGCGCTGCTGCACGGC
>CAIYZZ010000282.1 GCA_903930805.1 uncultured Rhodocyclaceae bacterium
CCCTGAAAACCCAGTTCATCAACAACATGAGCCATGAATTGCGCACTCCGCTCAACCATGTCATCGGCTTGTCTGGGCTGAGCGAACGGGCCAAGGACCTAGATAAGGCCAAGGACTATGCCCAGAAGATCAATGCGGCCGGAGAGAAGTTGCTCGGCATTGTCACCTCAGTGCTTGATTTCTCGGCTGTCGAGGCTGGCGAACTTCAGGTTTGCGATGAAGCCATCGATCTCCCCCTGTTGCTGACCTACCTTGCGGAAAGGTATGCCGAGAAGGCGAAGGCCAAGGGGCTGGTATTCGAGATGCAGCAGCCTGAAGCAATTTCCCTGACGATGACGGGAGACCCAAAACGCCTGCAACAGGTCCTGGAAGAATTGTTGGGCAATGCAGTGAAATTCACAGAACAGGGCAAGGTGACCTTTGCTGTCCTGCCTGACGCCAACAAGATCAGGTTCGCTATTGCCGATTCCGGGATCGGAATGGCAGCAGAACAACTGGAGGCGGGATTCAAACCGTTCCATCAGGGCGATGGCAGTGCCACCCGCCGCTTTGGTGGTTTGGGTCTTGGTTTGGCACTCACAGAGCATCTGGTGAAGCTGATGGGGGGAGAGCTTGCGGTGGAAAGCAGGATGGGCGAAGGGTCGACATTCCGGGTGACTTTGCCCGTGCATCGCATCTGAGCATTCGATCAGGTCAATACGGCTGGCCGGTTTGTGGGTAAGCTGCCAGATGACTTGCTTATGTCATGATTCCCTTCTGCGCACCAACTCACCCAAGCCCACTTATCCAGCCAGGGCCACACCTACGCGCTTTGTCGCCGCCCACGGCGCTGGCTTCTTCACCTGCGCCCACACCGGGCTTTCGATGGTCAGCGCGAGCTGCTTTGCCAACTCCACCATGCCGCCGTAGCCGGCATAACCGAATTCCCGTTCCTGGTTTATGTCGAGGAAGGGAATGCGCGACTTGAGCGCCATGTAAAGGTTGCGCCCGCCGGCGATGAGGATGTCGGCCTTGAGATCGCGGTAGGCACCCAGCAATGCCTTCGGGCTGCCGTCGTCGATCATGTTTGCGTCCGGCCCCATGATTTCGCGGATGCGCACCTTGTCTTCCTCGGTCGATTTCTTGGTGCCGGTGGCGACTACCGTCATGCCGAGGTCTTGCAGCGCCGAGACGATGGACCATGACTTCACGCCGCCGGTATAGAGCAATACGCGCTTGCCCTTGAGACGCGTACGCCAGGGTTCGAGCGCCGCGTTGGCCCTGGACTCTTCGCCGGCGATCAAGGTTTCGGTACGCGCGGCAAGATCGGCGTCGTTCAAGACGCGCGCGAAGTCGCGTAACGCCTGCGAGGTATCGGCGACGCCGTAGAAGCTCCCTTCGAACCAGGGCACGCCGAAATTGGTTTCCAGTTTGCGCGCGACGTTGAGCAGCGCCTTCGAGCAGACCACCATGGTCGCGGCAGCGCGGTGCATGGTCTGCAACTCGCGGAAACGTGCATCGCCCGACAGGCTGCCGATGATGCGCAAGCCAAGTTGATCGAAGAGCGGCGCAACATGCCAGAACTCGCCCGCGATGTTGTATTCGCCGACGAGATTCACGTCATGCAAGCGCATGCCGGGCAGAAACTGGGCGCGTACCGCGTCAGATACCGGGTCGGGTTCGCGCGTGCCGATTACGTACTTGAACATCGCCTCGCTGGCCAGCCGGTTGCCCATGTTCTTGGTACCGTAGAAACCAGCGGCATCGACAGGAATCACCGGCACGCCGAACTGCGCCGCAGCAGCCTTGCACAGCGCCTCGAAATCGTCGCCGATCAGCGCCGTGACGCAGGTCGCATAGACGAACACCGCGGCCGGATGATAGGTGTCGATGGCCTGCTTGACCGCGAGGAACAGGCGTTTCTCGCCGCGCCCCATGATCACGTCGGTTTCCGACAGGTCGGTGGTCATGCCGATCTTGTAAAGCGTCGGCCCGGAAGAACGCGTGCCACGGTTGTCCCACGAGTTGCCGGCGCAGGCAATCGGGCCATGCACGATATGGGCGACGTCGGCGACCGGCAGCAGGGCGATCTGTGCACCATCGAAGGCGCAGCCGCCGGCAGTGGCCCCCGGTTTGGGGCGCGCGCAACCGGACTTCTCCTTGGCGGCGATGTGATTGTGCGCACAGGCGGGTTCGTTCAACAGGGCGGCGATTTCGGCGGCGGCTTTCATACCCCTTCCTTCGCAAGCTGCGTGCCATCACTAACCTGCTGTTTTAACTAAAAATAGCCAACGACACAGCTTGTCGTGTTTGCGACAAAGCCGCACCACAAACGACAGTACTCCGCATTTTTAACTCAGGAAACCCCGTCAATACGGGGATGGCATACGGTTTGCACACACGCAAGCCATCACCCCTGGAGATGTCGCGATGAATGCCCGTCTGGAAAATGTTGGCCGCGTCGATGACGAATACGACGAAATTGTCGATCTGCTCCTTGAGCACCGCGCAAGTGTGTCCGAATCATCCGAACTGCTTTGCCACACCATCGCCGGCGCGGCGATGGGCAATAACCACCTCTGGCAGGATCTTGGTCTGCCCAACCGCAAGACTCTTTCAGTATTGATGCAAGCAAACTTTCCGGCACTGGTGGCAAAAAACGTCGGCGACATGAAATGGAAGAAGTTTTTCTACCG
>CAIYZZ010000283.1 GCA_903930805.1 uncultured Rhodocyclaceae bacterium
AGTAGTGAGGGCGGATTGGGCAACTTGCTGAAGATTTGTCGATTTTCTGATGGCGACCCCGGCCAGCGTTGTTTGCAGGCACGGCATCGTGAATCAAAGCCTTGTTTTGCCAAGAATGCGCGTAATAAATGTCTTGAGACGAAGTAGTATCGCTGCCTCTGGCAAGCGATACACGCTAGGATCAACGTCACCAAAACGACGCCCCGGAACCGCTTCGTGTCGCCGGACGCGCCGTCCGGAAGACGGCAAAGCCCAAGCATTATATTGCGAATGAAAGAGTTGAGTAAAGAATCGGTCACATTTCTTGAGGTTGGCGAAGACGGCGCCGGGCAGCGTATCGACAACTTTTTGTTGAAACGACTGAAGGGCGTGCCGAAAAGTCACGTTTATCGCATCCTGCGTAGCGGTGAAGTGCGCGTGAACAAGGGTAGGGCGTCTGCCGACCGGCGGTTGGCCCTAGGTGATCGGGTACGCGTACCGCCGGTGCGGGTGGCAGAGAAGGTTGATGACCAGCCGGCACCACCCCGTGAATTTATGGTTGTTTTCGAGGATGAGGGGCTGATCGTTATCGACAAGCCGGCGGGTGTGGCGGTGCACGGGGGCAGCGGGGTCAGTTACGGTGTTATCGAGCAAATTCGCCAGGCGCGTCCTGCCGCGCGTTTTCTTGAACTGGCGCACCGGCTTGATCGCGAGACATCGGGTCTCTTGATTATCGGGAAGAAACGTACAGCGCTGACCCGTTTACATGACCAGTTTCGTGATGGCGTGATCGACAAGCGTTATCTGGCGTTGATCAAGGGGCGTTGGCGCGACCAGTTGCGCAATGTGAAATTGCCATTGCTCAAATATCTGACAACGGAAGGCGAGCGGCGTGTGCGTGTCTCGCCCGAGGGCAAGGAAGCCCATTCGATCATGCGGTTACGGGGGCACTTGGCGACGACTTGGGGTGAGTTCAGCCTGCTCGAGGTTCAGTTGCGCACCGGCCGGACGCACCAGATTCGGGTCCATCTCGCGCATTTGGGTTTTCCTATCATTGGCGACGAGAAATATGGCGACTTCGCCCTGAATCGTGACTTGCAAAAGGCGGGGATGAAACGCATGTTCCTCCATGCGGCGTCGTTGCGGCTGCCACATCCACTGTCTGGTGAGCCTTTGAGCCTATCCGCTCCCCTGCCGACGGAATTGGTGAGATTTGTCGAAAAGTTCGAGAAAGTTGTGGATGAAACGCTATGAGTAAGCAGTGATGCAGTTCCCGCTGAGTTTCCGTAACCGCGTCGCAAGTTGGCACGAGACCGTTCAGGTGATAGCAAACTGCCCCTGTCCAGCCTCCGAAACCCAGATACGCGACCATGAGAACTGTGCCATCTGCGATATATCTAGATGGGTGTACTCGCGTATGGCATAGCCGAATTGAGTCACATCTCGACTCTTGTGCTCCCGTGTTAATTGCCCTGAGGGGGACAAGATGCTGAGCGCGTATTTTGGCAGGGCGCCATACCTCTCCCAGCGGGTGACTATGGCCGTTTCACGATTTGCCAGTCGGACGAAGGTTCCGGGCGGATAGGCACCCATGAGCCTCTTCAAAGCCTGGAATACTTGATGATCCAAATGACCTCGCGAGGATTCACTCAATTCAACCAATGCGTCCCGTGGTGACTTTCTGCATCGGCCTGAGCGTAGCAGGATCAGGGCACACCAGGCATCTGCGACACGCAAAACACGAGCTTCCGGAGAAATATCACTGCCTTTGAGTCCTAATGGATAACCACTACCATCCAGATTTTCGTGATGTTGATCTACTGCAGTAATCCAACTTAAAGCGGATCCAGGCGACTGCGAAATCAACTCTGCAGACAAACCGGGGTGTCGATGGACATTTCCCCGTTGAAAGCCACTTAACCGGCTACGATTCTTGGCCCAATCATCGTGGTAGGCCAATAAGGACAGGTTCATTGTGAAAGCTGCCAGCGCCAAGGTGTTCTGACGTTTGCTACCCCAACCCAGTGCGTTGCCGAGAAGAATGGCCACGATGGCTGCAGCAAAGCAGTGGCGTGTGGCGTGACTTTTCCCCGGAAGATGTGCGGCCATGGAAACGCAAATATCGGAATGAGAAGCACACAATTCCACAAGATCGGCAGCCACCAGATTCAATTGCTGCACATCCTCAGCCCGACACGACCAGATTTCCATCAACCGGCCATAGCGACGGTACATGCTTTCCAGCCTCAGCAGCGCACCTCCCTCGTCGGACTCTGAGTCAGCGTGGGTCCTGAATAACGATTGGGTTAGCAAGAAGTCAGTATCACGACCTAAGCGCGTCCCTTTTTTCAGAAGGAGTGTTCCCCGGCTGTTGAATAGGTCGAAGAGCAAAGGCGCTTCCATGTCTTCTGGAGACAGCCGGTAGGGCTGAAGTGCGCGTGGTGCTGCCATGATGTCAACTCCCGGTTTTGTCAAGTACAGCAGGAGCCTGCAAATAGCTTGCCACCTGGAAAGCGGCAACTATTGCTGCCAAATGATGTCGCTTTAAGTTCTTGCAAGCATCCATTTTTCCGAACAGGCAATCTTTGCCGCCGCATATTTGCCGATCTAATCAGACGGGTGCATCCATCTCAAGGGGAATCGGGGAGGAATCTTCAATACGGGACGAAAGTTTGTTACCGGTTTTGCCGTTAATTGAGGCGAGAATGACCGTGATGGATCGTTGTTTTGCCGGTCCTGGCAATTTCCAGAACTGCCAAATCATTACTGCTCTGATTATGCTCACCGCTGGCATGACCTATGCAGGTTTCAAGGTCAAGATCACCAGGCTCTACCGCCTGTTATCAAAAGCAATTGGAGGCGATCATGTTCCACGTTCTCGACCACTCTGACGTTGTCTATACCGGCGATCTTTCGCAATCGACACAATACGTCATCGAACACTACGGCAAGAAACTCGATGAAGCCATCCGCTCGGGTATCAAGATTCTCTACACCGACATGCTGCACAGCCCGCCGATGTACGCGGCGTTCCGGCCGGACCTGGAGAACCCGACACGGGAGGACGCCGAGCTGACCTTCCCGTTCATCAACGCCATGCCGATCCCCTACATCGAGCCCGAGGACGTCAGTGAGGCGGTGCTCTACCTCGCCTCCGACGCCGCCCGCTATGTCACCGGCCAGCAACTGCGCATCGATGCC
>CAIYZZ010000284.1 GCA_903930805.1 uncultured Rhodocyclaceae bacterium
ATGCCGGCTGCTTCAAGTGAGCCCCAGGGCTCGAACCCGATCTTGGCGCACAGCACAGCTTCGCAACCGGCCAGCGCGGCAATGGTTTTGTCGAGCACCGATTCTTCCTCGCCGCAGCTGTTGCCGCCGCTGCAATACAGGTCGGTCTTGCGATGGCCGATGAAGCGCACATCGACGGCGGTGGCCTCATAGACAAGGAATTCGCGGGCGTGACCGAAGTGCTGGTTGATGACGCCGCCGCCGGTAGTAGCGACTGCCATCAGCACCGGCCGACCAAGCGTAGTTGCTGCAACCGCCGTCCCGCCAGCACCGACTTTTGTCGCAGGTTGCTGATGCTGACGTTGGGCTTCCAGCTTGCCGATGATCTCTTCGTGGACCACCTTGCGGCGGACCATTGCTGCGTCGTAATCGATGTCCAGCGCGTTTATCTTGGCCAAGCTGAATTCCGCGCCACGATCTTCGCCGAGCATGCCTACTGCGTCGGCACGGCACTGGCGGCAGTGGCGCATCATCGCCATATCGCCGGAACACGCATCCTGCAGCGTTTGCAGTTCGGCGGCGGTCGGGCCGGGTTGTTCCATGATGCCGTAGTAAGTGCCGTGCTCGGCCTCGGCGATCAGCGGCATGACGTTGTGCAGGAAAGCACCCTTGGCCTTGACCATCTTCGACACTTCCTTCAGATGCGCATCGTTCACGCCGGGAATCATTACGGAGTTCACCTTGACGAGGACGCCCTTCGCTACCAGCATCTCCAGGCCCTTCTGTTGCTGCTCGATGAGGATGCGCGCCGCTTCGACGCCACGGATGCGGCGGTTGTTCCAGTAGATCCACGGATAGATCTTCGCGCCGATCTCGGGATCGACGCAGTTGATAGTGATCGTCACGTGGTCGATGTTGTGGCGCGCGATCTCATCGGCGAACTCGGGCAGGCGCAAGCCGTTGGTGGAGACGCAGAGCTTGATGTCCGGCGCGCGTACCGACAATTCACGAAAGGTGGCGAAGGTGCGTTCGGGGTTGGCGAGGGGGTCGCCGGGGCCGGCGATGCCGAGCACCGTCATCTGCGGAATCGCCGCCGCCACCACCAGCACCTTCTTCACCGCCTGGTCGGGTGACAGAAGCTCTGAGACCACGCCGGGGCGCGATTCGTTGGCGCAGTCAAACTTGCGGTTGCAGTAGTTGCACTGGATGTTGCAGGCCGGCGCCACCGCGACGTGCATGCGCGCGAAATAATGGTGCGCCTGTTCCGAGTAGCAGGGATGATCTTGCACCTTGCGGCGGATCTCGTCTGGCAGATGGGCCAGTGCATCGGGCGCGCTGCCGCAGCCGGAAGACGCACAGCCATTGGTTTCAGCCTTGGCAGGGATGATGGGAATGAAGGAATGTTTCACGCGCTTGCTCCTCGGTTGCCTTGCCAGAGGAATTGCAAGCACTGTGCCTGTTATTAGCGCAAACCTATCTTATTGACGCAATGAGGAATTATAGATTATTGCGGCGCCACGGTCTTGCTGTGTAGGCTTTCTCACAGTCACGGCTGTGGCAAACGCGACAGACTGCGCCGTCCCGCCAGCACCGACTTTCTCATTGAGACGACGGTCTTGTGTCGGCCTATTGTGTTGAAAAAGTCGGTTTCTCGCCTGCCGTCTGCGACTGGGGAAAAAACGACCTCACAGATCGCCTCAGGATCGACGATCGCGAGCCAAGTAAGGGGTTAAGGACCCCTGAATTTCGCCGGAAAATAATCAGCGTGAGTTTTTCAACACAATAGACCGGGAGCTGCCTGCTGACATTGCCATAGACCATGATCGGCCTGCCTCGGTTTGCTGCCGTTCGACTTCAGCTTGGCCGCATGACGGCAGCGTGCCCAGTTCGGACAAGTAGCTGACACGATGTCAGCC
>CAIYZZ010000285.1 GCA_903930805.1 uncultured Rhodocyclaceae bacterium
CCAAGGCAAACCGCTCATCGTCAATTTCTGGGCACGCTGGTGCGGCCCCTGCCGTACCGAGATTCCCGAACTCATCAAGCTGCGCCAGCAGTACAAGGCGAAAGGTCTCGAAGTATTGGGCATCGCCATCGAGGACAAGGCAGAGCCGGTACGCGACTTCGCCAAGGCTTATGACATGGATTACACGATCCTGCTCGGCAAAGACAAAGGCCTTGCCCTGATGCAAGGCCTCGGCAACACCAAAATGGGCTTGCCGTTCACTATCGCCATCGACCGCGCTGGCAAGATTGTCACCCTCAAAATGGGTGCCCTCAAGGGTGATGAACTCGTCGCCGCTGCCGCAGCTGCACTCAAGTAATCTTTCCGGAGACAGTAGATGCCGCAACCACTTGAACCTTCCCTCGCTACCCTGTCGCACCCGTTCATGCGCTACTTCGTGGCAACGCGGCCGGCCTTTCTGTCCGTCACCTTTGTCGGCTGTCTGTTGGGTCTGGCAACCGCAGCCGCAAGTGGTATCGCTCTCGATCCGTTCAAGGCCACTGTAACCATGTTGTTCGCCCTGCTCGCTCACGCTGGTGCCAATGTAGTGAACGATTATTACGATGCAATTTCCGGCTGCGATGCCGCCAACAACGAGCGCGTGTTCCCCTTCACCGGCGGCAGTCGAGCAATCCAGAACGGCGTATTGTCACTCAACGAGGCAATGGTATTCGGCTATGCGCTGCTGGCGGCAGTAATTCCTGCTGGCCTTTGGCTCACCGCCGTGAGCGCACCCGGACTGATCGGTATCGGACTGGCAGGTTTGCTCACGGGGTGGGCCTATTCCGCACCACCGTTCAAGCTGCAAGCACGCGGCCTGGGTGAATTTGGTATCACGGCCGCCTGGCTGCTAATCGTCGTCGGCAGCGATTTTGTCCAACGCCATGCTTTCAGTTTTGCGCCGCTCGCCACAGGGCTGGGCTTTTCTCTGCTGGTCGCGAACGTCCTTTACATCAACCAGTTTCCCGACGTAAAGGCGGACACCCAGGCCGGCAAATACACGATGGTGGTACGGCTCGGCGTGGCGCACGCGCGCTGGGGCTACGCGTTCATCACCCTGCTCTGCTATGGTTGGGTGTTATCGATGGTATTTCTCAGCCAACTACCAGTGGTGGCCCTGATCACCCTGCTGCCAGCCATCGCCAGTTCCAAGGCCGCACAAAATCTCGCGCTTCATGCGGCAGAGCCGCGCCTGCTCACACCCGGCATCAAGCTGACGATCCTCGCCGCCGCATTGCACGGTTTGCTGATGGGCGCAGCGCTACTCTTCGTCGCTGGGGGCACTTGACTACCAACCCTTAGAACCAGGACTCCGGGTAACGCCGCGAGCGCGACAGATTATTCACCAGCAAGGCCACGACCAGCAGGATCAGTGGCCCCAGCGTTGCCGGCATCAGAACGTACCAGAAACCCAGCCGCTGGATTTCCTGTGAGCCGAGCGTGGCGATCAGCGCCGTTGCGCCACCGGGCGGGTGCAGGGTGCGCGTCAGATGCATCAACGCAATCGCCGTGGCAACCGCCAGCGTCTGCGCCAACCCCGGCACGGCATGGAACAGCTGCCAGCAGATGACGCCCACCAACGCGGAAATCACATGGCCGCCGAGAAGATTGCGCGGCTGCGCCAGCGGGCTGCGCGGCGCGCCGTAGAGCAACACGGCGGAAGCGCCGAAGGAACCGATCATCAGCGAAAGGTCGTGGCCCGAAAAAAACTGCGCGCCGATGCAGGCGATCGCCCCAATGCCGAGCAGGGCGCCGATCCACGACCAAAACACTTCCTCGTTGCTCACGCGCGGCGGGCTACCGGCCGTCGTGCCGCGCATCTTCAGCAGGTATTCCATCAGGCTTGTCTCGATTTTCATTGGCCGGAGTCCTTGCGGCGGGCACGCAACCGTTCCATGGCATGGCGCCAGGCAAGATGATAGATGACGCGGAAGTCCTCGGTGCTGATGTCGAGATAGCCCGGGATATGCGCCATCGCATCGAGAATGTCCTCGTCGGTCAGTTCGGGCTCAAAAGCCTGGTCGATCTCTGTGTTTTCTTTCATGCCTCAGTGTTCCTTGCCGTCGGCACGAGGAGCAATCAGAAAAGGCAGGTAGCGCCAGGCCAGCAGGCCAAAGGCGAGAAACCAGCAGGTGGCGGCAAGATGCAGCCAAATCGTGTATCCGGCAGGATGGAACTGTGGCGCGACGACGCGGGCAGTGAATCCCGTCATCATAATCCATAGCACTACCTTGTCTGCGGTTGCGAACACAACTTCGCGTCCCGTGTGCCCCTTGGCAATACGCATGATCATCGCCGGCAGGATCAGTCCCATGACGCCGACAGTAAAGACATGCACCGCAACGCTGCCGACCCAGGCAAGGTCGACAAACTGGCCAATACCGTCGATGACCAGTTGCGCGACGATGGCCAGATAGCCCAGGTACATGATGCCGATATCGAGTCGCGAGAGTGCTTTGAGGGGGTACCAATAGGCAAAGCGGGCCAGCAACAGCAGCGCCAGCACGAACTCGAGCGTACCCGTCAGCGCAGCGGGAAATAGCTGGCTGAAAACCAGCACGACGGCGACCCACTTGATGGCCAGATCGAGGCGCTGGTTGCGCAGGATGTCGACCTGAAAGGCAAAACGCATAAACTGCACCTGCGTGCGTTCCAGCATGATGAGAAAAGCCACGCGAAACAGCGCGAGCGTCATGCTCCAGCCGAGGATGTAGTAGTCGCCCTGCACGATGAATATTTTGGCGGGTAGAAACAGCGGCAGGATGATCCAGAAAAAATAGTTGTCGCTTCTCATGCCGCGTACGCGCTGATGCACCAGTGTCCACAGCAACATGGCGACGATGGCGGTCTGAAATAGCGTACTGGCCAGCCAAAACAAGGCGGAGGGCCAGTCGGCGCCAAAACTCATGGCGAGACGATCAAGTATCCAGGCAGCCACGAGAAAGATCAGCGCACCGCCGTGCCAACCGCGCACGCCGCTCCAGTTTTTCGATGCGGTGAGCAGAAAACCGCCCAGCGCCGCCCAGCCGAAACCATAGAACATTTCGTGGGCGTGCCACTGCAGGGGGGCAGCGACAAAAGTCGGCGCTGGCGGGACGGCACCGGTATAGACCAGCGCCCACCACAGAGGCAGGATCGCCCCCGCCAGGCAGGCGAGCGCAAAGAAAGGGCGAAAACCGACCAGCCAAAGCGCGCGGCCGGTCATGGGTTCAATACAGTATCAATGTTCATGGGGTGCGAATTTAATATTCAGTCGTCTTGCATCGACCGATGCGGACAGTCACTTTTCAGGCAATCCGCGTATAGGTAGAGCGCATGCTCGACGACGGTGAAGCCGCGTTCCCTGGCAACCTTGGTCTGTCGACGCTCAATTTCCGGATCGTTGAATTCCTCGACACGACCGCATTGCAGACAAACCAGGTGGTCATGGTGCTTACCGTCCTTGAGCTCGAACACGGCCTTGCCCGATTCGAAATGGTGCCGCTCCAGCAGGCCGGCCTGCTCGAACTGGGTGAGCACGCGATAGACGGTAGCCAGACCTATATCGGTATGTTCGGCCAGTAATTGTCGATAAACATCCTCGGCGGCAAGATGGCGTGTCGTCGACTTGCGGAACAGATCCAGGATGGCCATGCGCGGGGCAGTGGCCTTGAGGCCGATGTTCTTGAGTTCAGTGGGATCGGGCATGGCTGCCAGGGGCTTATCGGGGAATCCGGGGTCGTATGATATAGTTTTCGGAGTCAAAACGACTTTCCATCTTCAATCACCGGTCCTCGATATGTCGTCGCGTACTCTGCCTCATGCAATTCCTCGTGTTGTTCTGTTGAGCCTGCTGTTGCTTGCTGGCTGCTCCAGCGTGCCGGATGTAACGTCTTATCTGTCGCCCCACCGCATCGATGTGCGTCAGGGCAACTATGTCACGCAAGACATGGTGGCACGCCTGAAACCAGGCATGAGTCGTGATCAAGTGCGTTTTGCACTCGGCACGCCACTGGTCACCGATGTCTTCCATGCCGACCGCTGGGATTATGTTTACCGTTTTCAGCCAGGCCGCGGCGAGCCGCAACTGCGTCGCCTGGTGGTGTTCTTCGAGGAAGGCAAACTGGTGCGCGTCGCTGGCGACGTCATCGCCGAAACCGAAGAAACCAAGGCTGCTGCGGCAGCCGCACCCACCTCCGCCGCGCGCGTCATCGACGTACCGTCGGGACAAAAGAAAGACTGAGAATGCAAAAGATACGTTGTGCCATTGCTGGCGCGAACGGCCGCATGGGCAAGACCCTGGTCGAGGCCGTCCTTGCCACACCCGACGTTGAACTGGCTGCCGCTTTTGACATCGGCGATGACGTGGAGGCAGCGCTTGCCGGCGCCGACTGCCTGATTGACTTCACCCGCCCCGAAGGCACACTGCAGCATCTGGACATCTGCAGGCGTCTTGGTGTGCATGCGATAATCGGCACCACAGGATTCTCCCTCGAACAGAAACAGCAGATCGAAGCGGTCGCCCGGGACATTCCCATCGTCTTTGCACCGAACATGGCCGTGGGCGTAAATGTCGTATTCAAGCTCCTCGACACCACCGCGCGCATCCTCAACGAGGGTTACGACGTTGAGATTATCGAGGCGCACCATCGTCACAAGATCGATGCACCTTCCGGCACCGCACTGCGCATGGGCGAAGTGGTTGCTGCAGCGCTGGGCCGCAACTTGGCAGAATGCGCGGTGTATGGCCGCGAAGGCCACACAGGTGAGCGCCCGGCGCCGCAGATCGGGTTTGCTACAGTGCGCGGTGGCGACATCGTCGGCGATCACACGGTACTGTTCGCCGGCACCGGGGAACGCGTTGAAATTACTCACAAGGCCGCCAGCCGCATGCCTTATGCGCTCGGCTCGCTGCGGGCTGCGCGTTTTTTGCGGGAAAAGACCAATGGTCTTTTCGACATGCAGGACGTGCTCGGGCTGCGCTGATCGGCTACAATGGCGCGGTTTGGCCGACGCTCCTGTTTCAGGGGTCGGCAGCAGCATAACCACCGCTCAGGAGTCCGATTTTGCCCGCCTTCCCGCCTGCACTGCTTGCCCTCGCTGACGGTACTGTATTTCGGGGCAATGGTATCGGTGCCACTGGTGCCAGCATCGGCGAGGTGGTATTCAACACCGCCATGACCGGCTACCAGGAGATCCTCACCGATCCTTCCTACACCCGTCAAATCGTTACGCTGACCTACCCGCACATCGGCAACACCGGCATCAATCGTGAAGATTGCGAAGCCGACCGGATTTACGCCGCCGGCCTGGTGATTCGGGATTTGCCGATGCTTGCCTCTAATTTCCGCTCCGAACAAACCCTGTCCGATTATCTGTGCGCCGAAAACGTCGTCGGTATTGCAGATATCGACACGCGCAAACTGACGCGCATCCTGCGCGAAAAAGGTGCGCAGGCAGGTTGTCTGGTTACCGGCGACAAGATCAATGCCGACGACGCCATTGCACAGGCGCGCACCTTCCCCGGCCTGGCCGGCATGGATCTCGCCAAGGTGGTCACGGTCAATCAACCCTACACCTGGACGGAAGGCGAATGGAAACTCGGCGTGGGCTATACGGTACCCACGCAGGCCCGCTTACATGTCGTCGCCTACGATTTCGGTGTCAAGCGCAATATCCTGCGCATGCTGGCATCACGCGGCTGCCGCATTACCGTGGTGCCAGCACAGACTTCTGCTGCGGAGGTGCTGGCCTTGAATCCTGATGGCGTGTTCATGTCGAACGGCCCCGGCGATCCGGAACCCTGCGACTACGCGATTACTGCCATTCGCACGCTGCTCGACACAAAACTGCCGGTATTTGGCATTTGCCTCGGCCACCAGTTGATGGGACTGGCGGCCGGGGGCAAGACGCTCAAGATGAAGTTCGGCCACCACGGCGCCAACCACCCGGTGAAAGATATCGAATCCGGCCAGGTAATGATCACCAGCCAAAACCACGGGTTTGAAGTCGACCCGACCACGTTACCGGCCAATGTGAAGGTTACGCATGTGTCCCTGTTCGATGGCAGTCTGCAAGGCCTGGCCTGGACAGATCGGCCTGCACTGTGCTTCCAGGGCCACCCTGAAGCGAGTCCGGGTCCACACGACGTGGCCTATCTGTTCGACCGCTTCATCGGCATGATGGAAAAGAACAATGCCTAAAAGATCAGATATCCACCGCATCCTTATCATCGGTGCCGGCCCGATCATCATTGGTCAGGCCTGCGAGTTCGACTATTCCGGCGTACAGGCCTGCAAGGCGCTGCGTGAAGAGGGTTACAAGGTCATCTTGGTCAATTCGAACCCGGCCACGATCATGACCGACCCAAACATGGCGGACGTGACCTACATCGAGCCGATCACCTGGCAAGTGCTGGAAAATATCATCGCCAAGGAGCGTCCAGACGCAGTGCTGCCAACCATGGGCGGGCAGACGGCGCTGAACTGCGCGCTCGATTTGGCCAAGCATGGTGTCCTCGAAAAATATGGCGTCGAAATGATTGGCGCCTCGCGCGAGGCCATCGACAAGGCCGAGGATCGCGAAAAGTTCAAGCAGGCGATGACACGGATCGGCCTCGGTTCGGCGCGCTCCGGCATAGCCCACAGCATGGAAGAGGCGCAGCAGGTACAGAGCGTGATGGGCTTCCCAACCATCATCCGGCCATCCTTCACCATGGGTGGCTCCGGCGGCGGCATTGCCTACAACCAGGAAGAGTTTGTCGAGATCTGCAAGCGCGGCCTCGAAGCCTCGCCCACGCGGGAACTGCTCATTGAAGAGTCACTGCTCGGCTGGAAAGAATTCGAGATGGAGGTGGTACGCGACCACAAGGACAACTGCATCATCGTCTGCTCGATCGAGAACCTCGATCCGATGGGCGTGCATACCGGCGACTCGATCACCGTCGCGCCGGCGCAGACACTCACCGACAAGGAATACCAGATCATGCGCAACGCCAGTATTGCGGTGCTGCGCGAGATCGGCGTCGATACCGGTGGCTCCAACGTCCAGTTCGCGATCAACCCGGACGACGGGCGCATGATCGTCATCGAGATGAACCCGCGTGTTTCGCGCTCCTCGGCATTGGCCTCGAAGGCCACGGGTTTCCCCATTGCCAAAGTGGCGGCGAAACTCGCCGTCGGCTTCACTCTCGATGAACTGAAAAACGACATCACCGGCGGGGCGACGCCAGCCTCCTTCGAGCCGTCCATCGACTATGTCGTCACCAAAGTACCGCGCTTCGCCTTCGAGAAATTTCCTCAAGCCAACGACCGCCTGACAACGCAGATGAAATCGGTAGGCGAGGTGATGGCCATCGGTCGCAGTTTTCAGGAGTCGCTGCAGAAGGCGCTGCGCGGCCTCGAAGTTAGCGTCTATGGCCTCGACGAAATCGACGCCGACCGCGAGCAGATCGAGCACGAACTGGCCAACCCCGGCGCACAGCGCATGTGGTATCTCGGTCAGGCCTTCCGCTCCGGTTATTCGATGCAGCAGGTTTTCAACCTGACGAAGATCGACCCGTGGGTCCTCGTGCAGATCGAGGATATCGTCAGGACTGAAGACTGGCTCGCGACGCTGAAGCTGGAAAATATGGATGCCGACACTTTGCGCAGCCTCAAGCGCAAGGGATTTTCAGATCGCCGCATCGGCACAAAAGTCGGCGCTGGCGAGACGGCAGTGAGAGAGCGCCGGCAAGCACTGGGCGTGCGCCCCGTCTTCAAGCGCGTCGATACTTGTGCTGCCGAGTTCGCGACCTCCACCGCGTACATGTACTCGACCTACGAGGATGAGTGTGAGTCGCGACCCACCGACCGCAAGAAGATCATGGTCCTCGGCGGCGGCCCCAACCGCATCGGCCAGGGCATTGAATTCGACTACTGCTGCGTGCATGCGGCGCTAGCGATGCGCGAGGACGGTTACGAGACCATCATGGTCAACTGCAACCCCGAGACCGTGTCGACCGACTACGACACTTCGGATCGTCTTTACTTCGAACCGCTGACGCTGGAAGACATCCTCGAGATCGTCCATGTCGAGAAGCCCGTTGGTGTCATCGTCCAGTTCGGTGGCCAGACACCACTCAAGCGGGCGCGCGAACTCGAAGCCAACGGCGTGCCAATCATCGGCACCTCGCCAGACATGATCGACGCCGCCGAAGATCGCGAGCGTTTCCAGAAACTACTCCAAGATCTGGGTTTGAAGCAGCCGCCCAACCGCACGGCACGCACCGAGGCAGACGCGCTTCGCCTCGCCGCCGAGATTGGTTACCCGTTGGTGGTCCGCCCCAGCTACGTACTCGGCGGCCGTGCGATGGAAATCGTGCATGAGCAGAAGGATCTCGAACGCTACATGCGTGACGCGATCAAGGTTTCCAACGATTCGCCGGTGCTGCTAGACCGCTTCCTCAACGACGCCACCGAAGTTGATGTTGATGCCCTGTGCGACGGCCAGCAGGTGATCATCGGCGGCATCATGGAGCATATCGAGCAGGCGGGAGTGCATTCTGGCGACTCGGCGTGCTCGTTGCCCCCGTTCTCGTTGTGCGAAGAGGTGCAGGACGAGCTGCGCCGCCAGACCGAGATGATGGCGAAGGGTTTGAATGTCATCGGCCTGATGAATGTGCAATTTGCCATCCAGGGACGTGGCGCAGATAGCGTGGTGTATGTCCTGGAGGTCAATCCGCGTGCCTCGCGTACCGTGCCTTTCGTCTCGAAAGCCACCAGCCTGCCGCTGGCAAAAATCGCTGCGCGCTGCATGGCGGGTCGTAGCTTGGCCGATCAAGGGATCACGGGAGAAGTCATTCCTCCCTATTACTCGGTAAAGGAAGCCGTTTTCCCCTTCGCCAAATTCCCCGGCGTCGACACCTTGCTCGGACCGGAAATGAAATCGACTGGTGAGGTCATGGGGGTGGGACGTACGTTCGGCGAAGCCTTCGTCAAATCACAGATCGCTGCAAGTACCAAGTTGCCTGCCGCTGGTCGTGCGTTGATCACCGTGAAGTCAGCCGATAAGGCCAAGGCTGTTGAGGTAGCGCGCCTGCTACATGAATTGGGCTTTACGGTACTGGCGACGCGCGGCACGGCGACTGCCATTCAAGCCGCCGGGATTCAGGTGACAGCGGTGAATAAGGTCAATGAGGGTCGCCCGCACATCGTCGACATGATCAAGAACAATGAAATTGTGTTGATCGTCAATACGGTCGATGAGAAGCGCTCGGCCATTCAGGATTCCCGCTCGATCCGCACCTCGGCACTATCGCAAAAAATCACCTTGTTCACGACGATCGAGGGCGCGCGCGCTGCCTGTATCGGCATGCGTCATTCCGGCCTTGAAACCTATTCGATTCAACAGCTTCACGCCGAGCTGAAAGTTGAGATGAGCGCATGAGCAAAGTACCCATTACATTGCGCGGAGCAGGTCTCCTCAAGACAGAGTTGCATCGTCTGAAGACGGTTGAACGACCTTCAGTCATCGCCGCGATTGCCGAAGCACGTTCGCATGGCGATCTCTCGGAAAACGCCGAATATGATGCTGCCAAAGAGCGCCAAGGCTTTGTCGAGGGCCGCATCCAGGAGGTCGAAGGCAAACTCGGTAACGCCCAGATCATCGATCCGCAGGCACTTGATGCCGATGGCCGCGTAGTTTTCGGCTCCACGGTCGAACTAGAAGATCTCGATGCCGATCAGACGGTGACCTACCAGATCGTTGGCGACGACGAAGCTGATCTCAAGCAGGGCATGATTTCACTCAACTCGCCGGTTGCACGTGCGCTGATTGGCAAGTTTGCCGGCGATGTTGTAGAGGTACAAACACCGGGGGGCCGTCGCGAATATGAGATTCTCGACGTCCGCTACGAATAAGCACCGGCAATCGGGATAGGGGCGGTCAGCGCACCTGACCGAGCCCCTCCCACACCACCCGCTTTGCTATATGCTCGGCCGCGCCGAGGTTGGTTAATTCCCGGTAGATCGTGCTACCCGTATCATTTACCTCCGATGGGGAATACTTTCTCGCATCTTTCGGTTGCTTCTATTTCGGCTGTATTTACGCGAACCGGTGCAATATCA
>CAIYZZ010000286.1 GCA_903930805.1 uncultured Rhodocyclaceae bacterium
GCCATACCGACAACCAATCCGCCGATGAGGTTTATCATCATGATCAGAATACCGGCAACGGCATCCCCCCTCACGAACTTTGAAGCACCATCCATGGAGCCAAAGAAATCAGCTTCCTGTGATATTTCCTTGCGGCGGCGGCGCGCCTCGTCCTCGCCGATCAGACCAGCATTCAGGTCGGCGTCGATTGCCATCTGCTTGCCGGGCATGGCGTCGAGGGTGAAGCGTGCCGAAACTTCGGCAATCCGGCCGGCGCCCTTGGTGATAACGACGAAATTGATAATTGTCAAAATAATGAAGACAATGATGCCGATAGCGTAGTTACCACCGACAAGGAAATGGCCAAAGGCTTCAATCACCTTTCCTGCAGCATCAGGCCCGGTATGCCCCTCGATCAGCACAACGCGTGTTGATGCAACGTTGAGTGAAAGGCGCAACAGTGTGGTCACCAGCAGGACCGTGGGGAAGATCGAGAAGTCGAGCGGCTTCAATGTTGTCAGCGCCACCAGCATCACCATGATCGACAAAGCGATGTTGAAGGTGAAGAACAGGTCGAGCATGAATGATGGTAGCGGCAAGACCATCATCGACAAGATGGTGATGATGAGTCCAGGCGCTGCCAGCATCTTGAAATTCTCTGGCCGGGCCAGAACCCGCCAATTCAGCGCTTGGGTGGCCATCAGTCAATCGCTCCAGGATCAAGGCCGTCAGGCATGGACACAGCAACCGGCGCTTGGGGGGGCAATATCCCTACCATGGTGCCTTGGGTCATGAATGTGTTCAGCTGGTAAATGTAGGCCATCACTTCCGCAACGGCGGTGTAAAGCGCCGTCGGCACCCCTTCGCCAATCTCCACATGGCGATACAGCGCACGCGCCAAAGGTGGGAGTTCGATCACTGGCACATTGTTCTCGCTGGCCAGTTCGCGGATCTTCGCCGCCACCAGGTTCATGCCCTTGGCCACCACCTGCGGCGCACCCATCTTGTCCTTGTCGTATTTGAGGGCGACGGCAAAGTGCGTCGGGTTAGTCACCACAACATCGGCCTTCGGCACCTCGGACATCATGCGCTTCCTGGCTATTTCGCGCTGCTGACTGCGGATGCGCGCCTTTATCTGCGGATCACCCTCCATCTCCTTGCCTTCTTGCTTGACCTCTTCCTTGCTCATGCGCAGCCCTTTGTAATAATTCCAAAGCTGGAAGGGCACATCGATCAGGGCAATCAGCGCCAGCAAAGAGACAAAGGCGATAAAGGCGAACATCAGGGTGTTGCCGAAAGACAACAAGGCAGTTTCCAGTGGCTGCGATAGTAGGGCCATAAAATTATCGCGCTCGTGCCTCACCACCCACCAGACGATGAACCCCATCAGAAGCGCCTTCAAGATGCCCTTCACCATCTCGGCAAGCCCCGACAAAGAGATAATCTTTTTCAGCCCATTGATTGGATTCATCTTGCTGAAATCAAGCATCAGCGTCTTGGTCGTGAAATTCCAACCCCCAAACAAAAACGGCGCAAACACGATGACAGCCATGGTCGCGAAAAAGATTGGCGCCAAGATCGTCATCGCCTCAGTACTCAGAGTCAGCAGGCTTTCTCCCATCGCATTGACATCAAATGCCTGGCGCCGCTCGAACGTCAGCGCATGACGGACAATATTTTCACTGCGCCGCACGTACCAACCCGACATTGCCCAAAGCGTTGCCGTGCCAACCGCCATGACGAGAAAAGCCACCAGTTCCCGCGACTGCGGAACCTGCCCTTCTTCGCGCGCCTTTTCCAGGCGCCTACCTGATGGCGATTCGGTCTTTTCGAGATCGCTCTCTTCAGCCATGGGGGGATCTTCCGGTCATGCGGCAATTATTGCCGGTGGGGGCGCGAAGGAACCGGGGAAAAGACGGGAATTGGGGGGGTATTCCTCGGGTCGCCGTCCCATCAGCGCCGACTTTTCGAGAAGGCAACCGAGCCACCATCAAGCGACGGCAGAATACCTACCCATTACTAACCAACATATTGCTAACCAAGCCTTGCTTTATCGCTCAGGAAATCGTCCGCAAAATTGGGCATCCGAAAAAGCTTAAGTGCCATTCGAGCCTAGCCCCTTTTCCGACTGAGCCTGGCCCCTTTTCCAAGAAAGTACCCTCGACCCAAGATCATCGCGTCGCGGACGCTTCCACTTTGCGCTCGACGTAACCGACCCGGTTGGGGTTCGTGACGTTAGGACACGCCCCCCCGGTCGAACAGGCGATTGACGTGATCTTTGCGATCACCAGGGTGGTTGTATCGTTAGTGATGGTAGAGGAAGGGGTTGCGCACGATACGCTGACCTGATATCCCGCCACGGGCGGCGGGGAAAAAGAAGAAGGACATGTCCCATCGATGATCCATTTGTAAATCCCCACGTCCAGGCCGGCCAATGCTGCCTGGCGTGCCTGCGCCCCCATGACATCCTGAGCGGCTCCAATGTTTGACTCTGCCACCAGGCGCGCCATGACTCCGGCCAAGTAGGCCAAAACCACCATGAGAAAAATAGCCATGATGATCGAAACACCACGTTGCTGTTTATGGTTCATTGGGGACGTTCACCTGAACGAGGATGTCCATACTTTCGTTCGCGGCATTGGTCAGCGTCAGCGATACGGTAGCCAAACCCGTGCGACTGGTGATCCCCGGACTGTATTTGAGGGAGCATGCGGAAATCATGGATGAGGCCGTAACGGGCGTAACGCCCAGCGGGGGAGCAACCTGAGATAAATTCCATCCGTAGTTCTGGTACCGTTTCAGAGTTTTTGCTGTTATGTCACACACGTAGGAGACCGGTGGATCGACAATGTGAAAGCGGGAATCCGGAGAGGGCACTGGGAACTGTTTCGAGGCAAAGCTGACAACATGCGGACTGCTATCCGTGCTGAAAAGCGTGTCGCTCCCGTTTGCTGATGAAAGGGCGGATCGGTTACCCCCGGAATAGGCATCGGCGCCGGATCCGCTTCCCAGATTAGTAATCACCAGAAACTGACTGGAGGAATACACAGGAACGGGGCCAAGCACTTCGAACGTCGTATCGGCGATGTCAAAACGCAGGACATCCCCGCCCCCACCGCTCTTCGACGAAGACCGATAAAGCCCACCACCAACAACGGGAACAAACTCCAGCGCAAAGCCATCGGATGTCGCTCGAATACTGTTGGGCAACGCGGCGTGAAGGTCTCGCTCCAGGCGACGTGCGATGAGATCGGCATTTTCCGCCAGGCCGGCACGCTTGATGGTGGCAGCGTAGGCCTCCACTGCCGGCTTTACCATCTGCGAACCTAGCCCGGCCAGAATACCGATCAGCACCATCACCACCACCATTTCCACAAGCGTAAACCCGGCGTGGCGATCAGGATGCGTTAGGCGCATAGCGCGTCCTCCATCCGGTCAGGGTAAAACTCGTGGAGCCCTTGGAAACAGTAATATCGATTTTCAGGGCAGGTGCCGTATCAATGCTACCGGGAGTCACCAGATCAAGCGCATACGGGCTAACGCAAATTTTTGCAGTGAATCCACTGAACAACACATCCGCCGCACCCGTCATGTTGGTGATAGAGGTCATGGGGGTTGCGCAGAACACGTTGTAATCGTTGACATTGTCATAGGGCCGAAC
>CAIYZZ010000287.1 GCA_903930805.1 uncultured Rhodocyclaceae bacterium
CCCTAGGTCCGCAGCTGCCAACTTTGCTGGTTAGTGCGACCCTGGATGGAGATGGTCGCCTCGGCCCAATCGCAGGCCTTGGCGAGAAGATGAAAGCGGCGCAAAGTGACGATGCCTTATATGCGATTCATGCCTTCGCGCTGGCAGCAGGACAGACAGTAGGCATCTCATTCGCCGGTACCGGCGAACGCATTCACGAACTACGCTGGAGTGCCGATGGTAAGCTGTAAGGGCTCCATAAACCCCAGGCTTGTCGGATTGATCAGAAACCCGGAACCTTGCAGCCATCTACTTTGAGATGGAGCGGAGATGGAGATGGAAACGCAATTCTGGATTGATCACGTGGTGGCGATCGACCGCGAAGGGATTTCGGCAAGAGCCTATGCCAAGCGGCAAGGCATTTCGATTTCTGCCGTGTATTACTGGCAGCGCAAAATGAAGGCGGCAGGAACTGAGCAGGTTACGGCAAGGCCCAGCAACAAATTTCTAGCGGTGCGTGTTGCTGGCCCGACGATGGCGCCGCGATCGTCGGGCTGCACCTTGATCCTGGCATCGGGCGTACGTCTGGAGATGGCGGCGCTGCCCACACCGGAGTGGCTGGCGGCCGTCGGGCATGCCACCCAAGGGCTGCGCTGATGCACCCGGGTTGCCACATCGAGCAGGTGTATCTGTGCCGGGAGTTTATCGACTTCAGGAAAGCGATCCAGGGATTGAGCGTCCTGGTTGAACAGGAGCTGGGTTTGAATCCATTCGGTAGCGCACTCTACGTCTTCATCAATCGCCATCGCAACAAGATCAAGGTACTGTACTGGCATCGCAATGGTTTTTGCCTGTGGCAAAAGCGCTTGGAGAAAGAGAAATTTGCATGGCCAGGCGAGCGTGAATCGAGCACCCAAGAGATCAGCTTGCAGGAACTGGAATGGCTGCTCGAAGGCTTCGATTTATGGCAAAATAAACCCCATAAAACACTACATTATGCTTCTGTTTCATAAGGGGATTTGCTATAATTCGGCATGCTTGAAACAGCCCAAAAGCCGACCATTCTCCCGCACGGATTTAGTCTGCCGGAGATCGTATTGCCGGCGGTTTTGCCGACCGATGTCCCCGCACTCACGGCGCTGCTCTATGCACAACAGCAGGCGCATGACGCCACAAAACTAAAAGCGCTCAACTACATCAGCTATCTGTTCGAGCAATTCATCCTGGCCCGGCACCGCCAGTTCGGATCAAGTTCCGAACAGCTTTCTGCCCAGAGCCGCTTGTTCGATGAATCCGAGGTGCTGGCAGCCGCTTCAACCGAGGCGCAGGACCTCGCACCACTACCGCCCGAACCGGCCCCGGGTCATGAGCCGCCCGCGGATAAGGCGGCTCGTGGCAAGCGCGGCCTTTTGCCAGCAGAGTTGAAGCGCGTCGAGATCATTCACGATGTGCCCGAAGCAGAGCGTACCTGCCCGTGCGGTACGCCGATGGTGGTCATCGGCCAGGATGTCAGCGAACAGCTCGACATCGTGCCGATGGAAATACGCGTATTGCGCCACATTCGCCAGCGCTACGGTTGCCCCGAAAGTATCCACGCGCCGGTCACCGCCGCATTGCCACCGCAACCGCTGCCCAAGAGCAACGCCAGCGCCGGTCTTCTTGCCATGCTGCTGACGGTCAAGTTCGTCGATGGTTTGCCGCTGACCCGTTTCGGCAAGGTACTGGCGCGCCATGGGGTGCCGGTGCCCGACCAGACCCTGGCGCGCTGGGTGATCGGTGCCAGCCATATACTGCAACCGTTGCACAATCTGATGCGCGATGAGCTGCTCGATGGCCCCTTCATTCATATGGATGAGACGGTTGTACAGGTGCTCAAGGAAAAAGGTAAGACGCCGATCTCCAACAGCTATATGTGGGTGCAAGCGGGCGGACCGCCAGGCAAGCCGTTGGTGATCTTTGACTACGACC
>CAIYZZ010000288.1 GCA_903930805.1 uncultured Rhodocyclaceae bacterium
CTGCGAGCCATCACCGTGCTGCAGGATGCCCCGCAACGCCTGCGCGTAATTCGCCTCACCCAGGCCCAGCGCAAAGCGGCACAACTGCTGGCCAATGGTTTTGCCGTGCCCGCGCAAGGGCGCGACGAACTCGACAAAACACTCGCCACGCTGGCCGCGCATTTTCAGGTGCAGGCCGACCATGCCGAAGCTGCGCGCGAAGTGCCGCCGGAAACGAAACTGCGCGCCGAACTGTCGCCTGCCGGTGAAACCCTCATCCTGCGCCTGGTGGCAGCACCGCTGGGTGCCGCTGGCCCACGCCTGATACCAGCCCGTGGCCGTGAACGCGTTATGGCCCTGCAAGGTCTGGAAACCATCGGCACGCGTCGTGACATCGAGGCCGAGCGTGCCCATCTCGATACCGTTCTGGAAGCGCTGCCCTTTCTTGATCCACTATCAGATGAGTTCTGCGAATGGCAGATCGCCGACCCCGATGATGCGCTCGGCATGGTCGAGCATCTGCCGCAGATCGCATCAATCATTGCCGTCGATTGGCCGAAGGGCAAACCGGTACGCGTGCTGACGATCGATGCCGCGCACCTCGGCATCGCGGTGAAGAGCGAACGCGACTGGTTCCGTTTGTCGGGCGCGGCCACCGTGGATGAAGGGCTGGTGCTGCAACTGGCCGACCTCGTCGCCGCCGCGCAGTCGAAGAGCCGCTTCGTGCCGATGGGCGACGGCGTGTATGCCGCGCTCACCCGCTCGCTCAAGCAACGGCTCGCCGAAATGGCCACGCTGGCCGAAGTCGACAAACATGGCATGCGCCTGCCCGGCCTCGCCGGTGGCTGGCTCGACGAAGCCATCGAGGGCATGGCGGTTGAGACCGACGCCGCGTTTCGCCAATCCATCGACCGACTGCGTGACGCGCAAGCCATCACGCCCACGCTGCCGGCGACCTTGCAGGCCGAACTGCGCCCCTACCAGGAAGATGGTTTCGTCTGGGCCATGCGCCTGGCCCATGCCGGGCTGGGCGCCTGCCTGGCCGACGACATGGGCCTCGGCAAAACCTTGCAGGCGCTCGGCGTATTACTGGCGCGCGCCGCCGGCGGCCCGGCACTGGTACTGGCGCCCACGTCGGTATGCGGCAACTGGCTGGCCGAAGCCCAGCGCTTCGCCCCCACGCTCGACGTGCATATTTATGGTGAGGCCGACCGCGACACGCTGCTCGCAGGCGCGGCGCCAGGACAAGTGGTGCTGGCGTCCTACACGCTGTTTCAGCAGGCGCAGGAACGCTTCGCCGCACTGCGCTGGCACACCGTCATCGCCGACGAGGCGCAGGCGATCAAGAATGCCAGCGCCAAACGCTCGCAGGCGGTATTCGAACTCGATGCCGACTTTCGCATGGCGCTGTCGGGCACGCCGGTGGAAAACCGCCTCGCCGATCTCTGGTCGATCATGCGCTTCGCCGCGCCCGGCCTGCTGGGCACGCAGTCGCGCTTTGCCGAACGCTTCGCCACCCCCATCGAACGCAATCGCGACCGCGACGCACAACATTTGCTGCGCCGACTCATTGCGCCCTTCATCCTGCGCCGCACCAAGGCGCAGGTGCTCGAAGAACTGCCGCCACGCACCGATCTCATCTATATGGTCGCACCCGACGCTGTCGAAATGGCGCATTACGAAGCCCTGCGCCGCAACGCCGTGGCTGTCGCCAGCCAGGCGCTCGATGCCGCACCCGGCCAGGCCAAGCTCAACATCCTGGCGCAGCTCACCCGCCTGCGGCGCGGCGCCTGCGATCCCCGCCTGCCGACACCCGGATACCCGACGTCCGGCGCCAAGGTGCAGGCCTTCGCCCAGCTCGCCACCGAGCTTTCAGCCAACGGCCACAAGGCGCTGGTGTTCAGCCAGTTTGTCGACTTTCTCACTCTGCTGAAGGCGCCGCTCGATGCCGCCGGCATCCGCTATCAATACCTCGACGGCAGCACCCCGGCGGCAGAGCGCACCCGCCGCGTCGCCGCCTTCCAAGCCGGCACGGGCGACTTGTTCCTCATCAGCCTGAAAGCCGGTGGCTTTGGGCTGAACCTGACTGCCGCCGACTACGTCGTGATCACCGACCCGTGGTGGAACCCCGCCGCAGAAGACCAGGCCATGGGCCGCGCCCACCGCATCGGCCAGTTACGGCCGGTCACCGTCTACCGCATGGTGACCAAGGGCACGGTAGAGGAACGTATCGTCGAACTGCACCACGACAAACGTGCTTTAGCCGAAAGTGTGCTGGCCGAAGGCGAAGTCACCGCCCTGCCCTCCACCGACGATCTGATGGCACTGATTCGCGGCGAGTAATCCTGCGCGCAAAAAGTCGGTGCTGGCGGGACGGCACACCATCACGTCATACGCTGGGTTTCAAGCAGTAAGACTTCTTGGCTGCTTCATACAGCGCGTTAAGCGCCTTGTCGTCATGCGGCTGCGCCAGGATTTCCTGCCGCAAACTGCTGCATGCTGCTCGCTCATCGATCAACTCCGCGACGAACCTGGCCCTCTCCGCCGCCTTAAGCGCAGGTCGCTCCGAACAGGCAGACAACAGGAGGGGCATACATAAACCCACGACAACCAGCCACCTGACGCGCGGCACCAGGGCCAGATAATGTTTCTCAGTCATTTTTTTGTTAACGCTTTCAGCGCTCTCAAGTGGGATGGTATTTTGTGCTGGGAGCTCCGCCAGAATTCGTTTCTCCGGGATGTCCCCCCGTGACTTGCGGGATAACGATGAACGCAATTGTCATGACAATAAATAGCGCCGCAAGCACCACGGCAAGCATGGTGGAGAAAAACGGGGCAGCAGCATGTTTCATTTGTAATTCCTTCATTGAAGTGGGCACGTTGCAACTATGCCACCGCTTGCTTAAGCGACCATTAACAGCCCGAAAAAAGCCCTGCATCACTGCAGGGCCTGAAGACGACCGGAAGAGAAGTAATCCAGCCGTCGGGGGATAGATAGTCGATGTTCAGTGCTGCGGTCGATCAAGTTCCTGGTCAATCATGGACAGCGGATCTTCTATCGGTTCCAGATGGGTCGTGACATGAGCATGCGGCACGGCCTGGCGGATAGCCGCCTCGATGCGATCCGCCCAGTCATGGCCCTGCTGCACCGTCCACAACCCGGGCACCAGCACATGCAAGGTCACGAAAGCCCGGCTGCCCGCCTGGCGCGTGCGCAAGGCATGAAACTCCAACCCCTGCGCGCGATACTCCACCAACACCGCTTCAATTTGCACCAGCATTGCGTCAGGCAGGGAAATATCCATCAATCCATCTGCCGAACGCCGCATGAGTTGCCAGCCCGTCCAGACGATATTCGCCGCCACCAGCAACGCGATGACGGGATCGAGCCAGAGCCAGCCGGAAAACCAGACCAGACCGACGCCGACAATAACGCCCACCGATGTCCACACGTCGGTCATCAGGTGATGCGCATCGGCTTCGAGGGTGATCGAATTGCGCCGACGCCCCACTTCCAAAAGGATGCGCGCCGTGACGAAATTGATGATTGAGGCCACCACGGAAACCAGCAGGCCGAACCCGATGGCTTCGAGCGGCTGCGGATTCATGAGGCGCTCAATGGCGGTATAGCCGATGCTGAAAGCTGCCAACAGGATAAGGAAACCTTCGAAAGCACTGGAGAAATATTCGGCCTTGCCGTGACCGTGGGCGTGATCGTCGTCCGCCGGTAGTGCCGCCAGCGTCAGCATCCAGAGCGCCATCAGCGCGCCGGCGAGATTGACGATCGACTCGATGGCGTCCGACAGCAAGCCGACCGAACCGGTCATCCGCCACGCCACACCTTTCAACAGGATGGTGGCAATGGCGGCAGCGATAGACAACCAGGCGTAGCGTGTCAGGGATGGGAGGGGCTGGGGAGTAGGGACGGCACTATTCATCGTTTGTCTCAATCATCGTGTTTCTTGCCTTCGCGCTTTCCTTCTCGGCCACCTTTACCTTTGCCGTATTCACCACGAATATCATGTTCGTCGGCGTTGCGGTGGCACTCGACGCACTTGTCGTAATCACGGATACCTTCCTTGATGTGTTTACGGCGAATCTTGTCCTGGGAGTGCTCGTGGCAACCATAGCAGGTGTAACTACTGTAGTCATTGCGGACGTGGCAGGTGACGCAGCGGGCATTGTGATCGCGGTCGAGTTCGAAATACTTGGCATGCTCGAAGGTCGCCGGCGTCCAATTTTCCTGGCTGTGGCACTGGCTGCAGTTGCCGCTGATCTGCTGGTGCAACGAGTCCTTCGGTGACTTGTGGCAGCTCTGGCATTCATCACGCGTCGTTTTCTCCAGCAGGCGATGGTTGAAATGCCCGGTCGGACGGAAGCGCTTCACGCCGGCATGATCACTGTGGCAGGCCACGCAATCCTGACGCGTCAACTTCTGGTGGAAGGGCGTCGAGGTCAGCGGCTTTTCGATGGCTAGGCCGGCCGTGGTCAGGCGACCGATATCTGCCGGCTTGTGGCAGGTAACACAACGCTCGGAATCTGCCCCGGTCAGTGGCGCATGGCAGGCAAAGCAGTCCGCCTCCAACGTGGCATGACCAGGAATCAGCTTGCCCGGCCCGACCATCAGGTGTGGATAGACGAATGTCAGCACTGTTAGTGCGAGCAGATTGACCGCCAGAATGAGCTTGAGGATGCGGCTCATAGCCAGCCCCAGAAAAAAAAGATGCTGATGATGTGGCCCAGCGACAGCACCGCAAAGACGATAAAGATCGGGATATGCACCTTGCGCCATTTATTCATGGCATCCAGCGTTACCGCATCCCAGAATACTGCGCGTTCCACCTCGGTTTTCGACAAACCACGCAATTGATAATGCTCGCGTTGCTCCAGTACGTGCTCGCGCGAACGGCCGAGCAGCAGCTTGCCGACCATGCCACTGATCACATTCACGCCCATGGCCACCGTGGCCAGCCAGGGCAGAATGGCATTGAAGTGGATGCCGGCATGGATCAACACCATCAGCGAACCGAGCCAGGTACCAATCTCATGTAGGGTAAGCAATGTTTTCGGACTGCCCGCTGTAATGTATTTACCCTTGCGCAATGAATAGACCAGCGAGCCGATGATCAGGAGCGTGCCCGGAATGCCGAGGTAGCGACCGACCCAAACAAGATTCAAGCGATGCAGCAGGTAATCGCCGGCGATGGTGGCCACCGCCAGCAGGCCGAGCAGAATAGTGAAGGGCAGCACATGCCGGCGCCAAAGTGAGCTGGTAATGAGCGCAGTCGTCATTTATGCCTCCAGGGTCACGCTGGTTTTGGGCGCGCAAACGCAAAGCAGGCAGCTACCCGGCTCTGGATCAAAATCCGGCGGCTGATGGTAAGCCACCTCACCACTTTTTATCGTCGTCTGACAACTGCCGCAACCACCGGCACGGCATCCGGAATTGACCACAACCCCATTCGCCTCGGCAAATTCGAGCAAGCTACCGGATGCTGGCTGCCACGGTAGTTGCTTGCCCGACTTGCTGAAAGTCACGAAAATGTCACTCGCCGTTGCAGCGGGTTGCGGCAACGCTGGTGTCCGGCGCTTGATTGAAGCCGGGCCGAAAGCCTCGAAATGGATGTGCACATCCGGCACGCCCCAATCCTCCAGCGCCGTCACCAGGCTTGCCATCATCGGCGTCGGGCCGCAGATGTAGAAGTGATAGGGCTTGAGCGGTAATTGGGTGCGTAGCAACTGAACGTCGACACGGCCGGCATGATGATAATCGCGTCCGACAACCTCTTCCGCCAGTGGGTCACTGAAACACAAGCGCAAATGGAAGTTCGGGTGCGCCGCTGCCAACGCGTCAAGATGGGCCTTCATCACAACTTCACGGCCATGGCGCACGCCGTAGAACAACCAGACCTCGCGCCCGGGCTGCTCGGCCAGACACCAATTGAGCATGCTCAGCATCGGCGTGATGCCGATGCCACCACCGATCAACACCACCGGGGCATCGCTGCGGTCGATGTAGAAATGCCCTGCTGGAGCGCGCACCTGCAAGTTGCTACCGACCGCGACATGATCGTGGAAAAAATTGGAAGAGCGCCCCGGTGGCAACTGGCTGTTCGCCGGCGCGGGCACACGCTTGATCGAGACGCGGTAGTGATCGGGACACGGCGCATCTGACAATGAATAGCAGCGGATTATCTGCTCGCTGTCACCCGCAGCCGTCGGCGCGTCAAGCCGGAAGGTCAGGAACTGCCCGGGCAGGAATGAAGGCAGAGGTTGCAAATCTTCCGGGACGAGATAAAACGAACAGACCGACTGCGCGGCATCTTCGACCACCTTGCGGTCGACCCGGAAGTTACGGAAACCCGCCCAGGCGGCAACAGCGACCGGCACCTCTGCCA
>CAIYZZ010000289.1 GCA_903930805.1 uncultured Rhodocyclaceae bacterium
ACCCAATTACGCGAAACTGAATTCGAAACCCAGATTTCCACGATGGTGTTCAAACATGCCGACGAGGGCGTGATGATCACCGACATCGAAGGGACCATCCTGGTCGTCAACCCTGCTTTCTGCCGGATCACCGGCTACAGTGCACAAGATGTGGTCGGCCAGACCCCCCGTATTCTCAGTTCCGGCAAGCAGGATGCCGCCTTTTATGCCGATTTCTGGCAGGCGCTGCGCGAGAACGGCAGCTGGCAGGGAGAAATATACAACCGGAGAAAGAACGGCGATATCTATCCCGAGTGGCTGACGGTGAGCGCTGCCCGCGCCGCCGATGGCAGCATCCTCAGCTACATTGCGGTGTTTACCGACTTGTCGCGCCTGTTGCAGGCAGAAAAGCGCCTGTCCTATCTAGCGCATCACGACTCCCTGACCGGCCTGCCCAATCGTCTGCTGTTTCAGGATCGCCTGGCGCAGACGCTGGCGCAGGCAAAACGCTCCGGCATTCAGTTCGCCCTGATCTTCATCGATCTCGACAAGTTCAAGCCGATCAATGACACGCTCGGCCACGCCGTTGGCGATCGCGTGCTGCAGGAAGCCGCCAATCGCCTATCTGGTTCTGTGCGGGAATGCGACACGGTAGCGCGTTTGGGCGGTGACGAATTCGTCATTCTCGCGCCGGGGCTGGTCGGGGATACGGACATTGGCGGGTTGTGCAACAAGATGATCGATGTACTGCGCCAGCCGATCCGGATACATGAAAATGACGTCTTCATTGGCGGCAGCTTCGGCTGTGCCGAGTATCCAAACCATGGCGATGATGAAGTGGTGCTTCTCAAATGTGCCGACGCGGCGATGTATCAGGCCAAGGCAGCGGGTGGCAACAGCTATGCAATTTACCAGGGCAGCGCCATGCCTGTTTCCACGCCGGGGGGGGCCTCATGAACCCATTGGTGAAGCATTTTACGAGCCGGCTTGTGCTCGGCTTCCTGCTGGGCGGGCTCAGCGGCAGCCTACCCGCTTTTGCACAGCAAGCGGTGCAAAAGCCCCTGGAGTTTGGCATCGTGCCGCAACAGTCGGCGACCCGGTTGGCGGAGGATTGGGGGCCTTTATTGACAGAAGTCAGCAAGCGCTCCGGCGTTGCGCTGGTCTTTCGCACCGCCCCCAACATTCCGGGATTTGAAGAGCGCCTCGGCAAGGGTGACTACGATCTGGCCTACATGAATCCCTATCACTACGTGGTCTTCCACAAGGCATCCGGCTACCAAGCCTTTGCCAAGGAGCAGGATCGCAAGATCAAGGGCATTCTTGTGGTGAAAAAAGACAGTTCCTACCGGAAGCCTGCCGACCTGGCCGGCAAGACGGTCGTGTTCCCGGCCCCGGCGGCATTTGCCGCCAGCATTCTGCCGCAGGCCGAGTTCGGTCGTTTGAACATTGCCATCGAAGCCAAGTTTGTCTCCTCCCACGATTCCGTCTATCGTGCCGTCGCTTCGGGTCTGCAAGAAGCCGGTGGAGGCATTCAGCGCACCTTCGAGGCAACTCCATCGGAGGTTCGCGATGCCCTGCGTGTGCTGTCCGAAACACCGGCCTATACGCCACATGCCTTTGCCGCACATCCGCGGGTGCCGCCGGAAATCCTCGCCAGGGTGCTCGCCGCCATGGCGTCCCTGTCCGCCGACGAAGCCGGGCAACGCCTCTTGGCACCGCTGGCCTTCAAGGGCATCACCACCGCTCAGGACAAGGAATGGAACGACATCCGGGCGCTCGACATCAATCTTCTCGAGCGCTACGGCCGCCAATGATCACGCTCGCGGCGGCAAAGACGCCGTAGATCATGCGCTTTCGAACTAAAACCATTCTTGGCGTGGCGGTAATCGAACTGGTGCTGCTGGCCGTTCTGGTCGGCAGTGCTCTTTCGATCCTGCGTGATTCCAACGAAACCGAGCTCATGCGGCGAGTGCAATTGGGCGGCAAACTGCTCGCCGTCGCGGCCAAAGACGCGGTGATATCGCAGGATCTGGCCACACTGGACAGCCTGGTCACTGAAGCGATGGCTTCCGGACAGATCGACTATGTGTGCATCCTCGATGCCGGCGGCGCAGCGCTATCGCAGCGCGGTGATGCGAAGCTCCTGTCGCGCCCCTTCAACCCGGACACCCACATCGATCAGGTCACCGATGGCATCTTTGACTGGTCGGCGCCCGTGCTCGCAGGCGGCATCCTGCATGGCGAGGTACGGCTGGGAATCTCCATCGATCCATTGAATGTCCTGCTTGCCTCCGCACGGCGCTGGGCGGCCGGCATTGCCGTGCTGGAAATGCTGCTCGTCGCCGTGTTCTCATGGTTGCTCGGCAGTTATCTCGCGCGCCAGCTGGTGGCCCTGCGCAAGGCCAGCGACCGCTTTGTCACCGGCGATTTCGGGCACCGTGTGCCGGTGCAGGGCAACGACGAACTGGCCGAAACGGCGCGGGCCTTCAATCGCCTGGCCGAGCAGTTGTCAGAAAGCAATGACCTCGTCCGCGCAGAAAACTTCAAGCGCCTCGAGGCGCAACAGGACGCCGAAAAATCCGCCAACCTGTTGCGCGAGTCAGTCAGCAGCATCGCGCAGGGCTTCACCATCTATGACGAACAGGATCGCCTGGTGCATTGCAACGAGGCCTACCTGCGCTTTTACGAAGCCAGCCGCGACCTCATCGTACCGGGCAGCACCTTCGAAGAAATCGTGCGCCGGGGTGCCGAGCGCGGCCAATACAGCGAGGCCATCGGGAATATCGATGCCTGGGTCATGCAGCGCGTGGCACAGCACCAGAACGCCAACGGCGAGGTCATCGAACAGAGGCTTGCCGATGGCCGCTGGCTGCTGATCGTCGAGTACCGCACACCCAGTGGCTACATTGTTGGCAATCGCATCGACATCACCGAGCGGCGCGCGGCAGAAGCGGCAGTCCGCGATCGCAACGAACAACTCGATGCCATCTTCGCGTTGAGCCCCGACGGCTTCCTGTCTTTCGATGCGGATCACCGCATCAAATATGTCAGCCCGGCGTTCACGCGCATGACCGGGTTGCTTGAAAGCGACATGCTCGGCATCGATGAAGCCGACTTTTCCTCGCGTCTGGCCAACGCCTGCCTGCCTGCGGCACGCTTTTCCGGCATTGCCGCACTGCGCATGACAAGTAAAGTCGGCGCTGACGGGACGGCGCACGAGCGTCGTCAGACAATTGAACTGGCGGACGCCGGCAAGCGCGTGCTGCAAGTCGGTCTGCGTTTGTCAAACGCCGAAACCGTCTCGCAGATTCTCTACTTCCGTGACATTACTCATGAAACCGAAGTTGACCGCCTGAAAAGCGAGTTCCTCTCCCATGCCGCGCACGAGCTGCGCACGCCGATGGCCAGCATCTACGGTTTCACGGAACTGCTGATGACACAGGAGTTTGACGAAGCCGACCGCGCAGATTTCCTCGCCACGATCTACCGGCAATCCAGCCTGATGATATCGATCATCAACGAACTGCTAGACCTGGCCCGCATCGAGGCCCGACGCGGCAAAGATTTCACCATTACCGCCGTCGACGTCCACGAACTGCTGCATGAAATCATCGCCGGTTTCAAGACGCCGGACGGGCGTCCATCGCCGACTAAACCGCCCGCCGATGGTCAGTTCCAGGTGCGTGCCGACCGCAAGAAGCTGACTCAGGCCATCAGCAACGTGATCTCCAATGCCTACAAATACTCGCCGGGCGGTGGCGCGGTGGACATCAAACTGGTTAAGCCGCCTGATGACGGAGATGTGCCGCCGCGCATCGGCATCCGCATTGCCGACCACGGCATTGGCATGACGCCGGAACAACTCGCGCACGTTTGCGAACGCTTTTACCGTGCCGATACGTCCGGCAAGATTCCCGGCACCGGCCTGGGCATGAGCATCGTCAAGGAAATCGTTGAACTTCACGGTGGCGAACTGGAGCTTGCCAGCAAAGCCGGCGCTGGCACTATGGTAACGCTCTGGCTGCCGTGGGCCGAAATCCGAACCGATTCAATTCAACCCCGCAGCTTGCATCCCGCAGCCACCCATCAAGAGAAGTCCTCATGACCATCACACAACGCTTCAATTCATTGCTGTTTGGCGCATTCTTCTCTCTCGTCTGCCTGGCAGGGCTGTTCATCTTCGAGATGGGGCGGGTGTACGACTCGGTCAACTACAGCAACGCCAACATTGTTCCTTCGATCATGGTGCTGGATGACGCGACCCGCAATTTTGGGCGGCTGCGCGTGCGCCTATATCGTCATCTACTGAACACGGATCCGACCAAACGACGGGAGGTCGAGAACTCGATCATCGAAGTAAAAGCGCATCTGCAGAAGAATCTCGAGGACTACATGCCCCTGCTGACGGATGCAAAGGACAAGGACATGCTGGCAACCGAGAGCGTCGCGCTGAGCGAGTACTCGGCTCACATCGATACCATTCTGGCGGCCTCCAACAGCAACCGGGACAAGGAAGCTCTGGATCTGATCAATCATTCCATGCCCACTGCCGAAAAGTTGAATGAGGCGCTCGACGCCCATATGGAATACAACAAGGAACTGGGCCGGCAAACCGCCGCCTCCGGCCTATCGATCAAGAACAATGCCGTTTGGAGCTTGTTGCTGGTAGGCGGCGCGTTGGTCGTCGTTGTATTCGGTCTTGGTTACCTGATCACGCGCGGCTTGTCGCGGGCGATGGTGCAGAGTTCAGCGGTGGCCGGCAGGATTGCGAAGGGCGACCTCTCGTCGGCCATCACCGTGCAAGGCGACGACGAGACTGCCGACATGCTCAAATCCCTGCAGACCATGCAAGACAGTCTGTCGCAGATCGTCGACGAGATCCGCAATATGGTTGAGGCAGCGGCCGTGAGAGGCGATTTCAGCATCAAGCTGAACCTGAATGGCAAAGACGGTTACATCAGGGACCTGTCCGAGCTGCTCAACCAGCTCTCTGCTATTACCGAAGCCGGCCTTACTGATTCGGTGCGCATGGCCAACGCGATCGCCCAGGGCGATCTGACGCAGACCATTGCCGCCGACTACCCAGGATCATTCGGCAAGATGGCATCCGCATTGGTCTCGTTGCGGCAGGTAAGCATCGAACTGGAGAACCAGCGCTGGGCCAAGGCGCAACTGGCGGATATTCTGAGCGCCGTTCAGCCCGCCGAGACGCTGGAGAGCTTCAGCGAAAAAGCCCTGGCGTCGCTGTGTCCGGCGGTGGGCGCCGTGCAGGGTCTGTTGTACGTCGACATCGATAGCAGCCTCGTGCTGCACCCGGTGGGCGGCTACGGTCGCCTACCGGACGGGCTGGCCTACGCGATTGGCGAGAGCCTGGTTGGGCAGTGCGCACACGATATGAAGCCGCTGGTGCTCAACGACCCGACCGGCAGCGTGCTGCGCCTGCGCTCGGGTCTCGTCGATGGTCCGCCGCGTCAAGTCGAACTGCTGCCACTGGTGCAGCGTAACGCGGCGATCGGCATCGTCGAGCTGGCCATGCTGGCAGTACCCGATGCACGCCGCCGGCTGCTTCTCGATGAATTGCCTGGCGCGCTCGCCCCCCGGCTGGAAGTGCTGCGGCGCAACCTGCGTACCGAGCGCCTGGCCGAAGAAATCCGCGCACAGGCTGAAGAACTCGAGGCGCAGAAAGAAGAACTACTGAAGAGCGATGCTTCATTGCGGCAGACCAATTCCTTGATGGACCAGATCATGGCCGCCGCCTCCGAGATCGCCATTGTCAGCACCGATCGCGCCGGGCGCATTACCCTGTTCAACAGCGGTGCCGAAAACCTGTTCGGCTGGCGAGCGAAGGAGGTAGTCGAGTACGAAAATTTCACCCGCTTTCATCTTGCCGATGAAGTCGAAACCGTTGCCAATCAGGCGAACCGTGACGTTGAAGGATTCTCGGCAATCATCGCCGGCGCCGAAAGAAAAGGGGCGGAACATCGCGAATGGACCTTCGTGCGCAAGGACGGTTCGCAATTCACCGGTCTGTTGCTGACGACCCCGACAGTCTCGGCGACCCGCACCACCACGGGCTACCTGTGTATCGTGCAGGACATCACCCTGCGTCACACGCTAGAAAATGAGATGAAGCGCGCGCGCGAATTGGCCGAGGAAGCCTCGCGCATGAAGTCCGACTTCCTTGCCAACATGAGCCACGAAATCCGCACGCCGATGAACGGTATCATCGGCATGACGCATCTGGTGCTGAATACCGAGATGACGATGCGCCAGCGCGATTACGTCAAGAAGATTCAGCTATCCGGCCAGCACCTGCTGCGCATCATCAATGACATTCTCGACATTTCGAAGATAGAGGCCGGCAAGCTGGCCATCGAGCACACCGACTTCGAGCTCGAGGCTGCGCTGTCCAGCGTGGTAAACCTGATCGCCGAAAAAGCCG
>CAIYZZ010000290.1 GCA_903930805.1 uncultured Rhodocyclaceae bacterium
ATCGAACCGCGGACCTCTTGCATGCCATGCAAGCGCTCTCCCAGCTGAGCTATACCCCCACAAGAGAGCGCGCATTATACGGATGCCCTTTAGGCGTGTAAACCACTCCACCCGTAAAACATTTTTACAGCACCTTGCCAGGGTTCATCCGGCCATGCGGATCGATGGCGCGCTTGACCGCCCGCATCAGATCCATTTCGATGGGGTCCTTGTAGCGCAGGATTTCTTCCCGCTTTAGTTGGCCAAGGCCGTGCTCAGCGGAGATCGAGCCGTCCAGTTCATGGGCCAGATCATGCACGATGCGATTGACAGCGTCGGTTTGCGCGATGAAGGCAGCGTTGTCCTGTGTGATTGGCTTGGATTGGTTGTAGTGCAGGTTGCCGTCGCCGAGATGGCCGAAGCAGACGATGCGCACCCCGGGAAAAGTGGTTTCGAGTTGGGCGTCAGCACGTTCGATAAATTCGGCGATGCGTGAGACAGGTACGGAGATGTCGTGCTTGATCGACAAGCCCTCGACCCTCTGCGCTTCGGCGATGTTTTCGCGCAGGGCCCAAAGCGCGTGCGCCTGGGTTTCGTTGCGCGTAATTGCGGCATCGGTTGCCTCGCCGGCTTCGATCGCAACGGCCAGTGTGTTTTCCAACGCCGCCCCAAGGTCTGACTCCATGGTGTCGGAGAGTTCGATCAGTACTTGCCAGGGCGAACGCTCGGCCAGTGGATCGCGACTGCCGGGGATGTGCTGCAGCACCAGATCCAGCGCGGGGCGGCCCACCAGTTCGAATGCCGTCACGCGACCGCCGATTTTCTCCCTGAAGTGCGTGAGCAGCGCCACTGCCTGCACCGGTGTCGCGACGGCTACCCAGGCAGTTGCACTCTGGTGTGGCCGCGAAAACAGCTTGAGGACGGCGGCTGTGATCAGCCCGAGCGTGCCTTCGGCACCGATGAACAGATGCTTCATGTCGTAGCCGGTATTGTCTTTGCGCAGGGCGCGCAAGCCATTCCACAAGCGGCCGTCAGGTAGCACGATTTCGAGGCCGAGGCATAGCTCGCGGGCATTGCCGTAACGTAATACCTGAACGCCGCCGGCATTTGTTGCGAGGTTACCGCCAATGGTTGCAGTGCCTTCGGCGGCGAGGGAAAGCGGGAACAGGCGGCCGGCGTTGGTGGCGGCATCCTGCACTGCGGCCAGAGTGCAGCCCGCTTCGACAGTGATCGTGTTGTTGTCGGTGTCGATGGCGCGGATGCGGTTGAGGCGAGTCAGGTTGATCACCACCTCGCCGCCAGTTGGTGTTGCACCACCACACAAGCCAGTGTTGCCTCCCTGCGGCACGACCGCAACATCAGCGACGGCGCAGGCTTGCACCACGGCGGCAACTTCTTCGGCGTTGGCGGGTTTGGCCACGCAGAGAGGCTGGCCTGTATAGCGACCACGCCAGTCGGTGCAATAAGGCGCGATATCGAACGGCGCGGTGAGCACATGCGGCGTACCGATGCGCTGACGCAGGGTTTCCAGAAGGACGGTGTTCATGCGGCGGTGGCGCTCAGCGTGGCATACAGGTCATGCACATCGCAATCGGTGATCGTGACTTCGGCGAAATCGCCGATCTCGAGATCGTGCCCGTCGCTGATATATACCAGACCGTCGATATCCGGCGCATCGCCTTCCGAGCGGGCGATGGCACCGTCCTCGTCAATGTCGTCTATCAGCACGGTCAGCGTGCGGCCGATCCTGGCTTCGAGGCGCTGAGTGGAAATGTCTTCCTGATGCCGCATCAGGCGCATCTTGCGCTCCTCGCGCACGGCTTCGGGGAGTGCGCCCGGCAGTGCATTGGCGCTTACACCTTCGACCGGCGAATAGGCGAAGGCTCCAACGCGGTCGAGTTGGGCAGTATCAAGGAAATCGAGCAGTTCATTGAACTCGGTTTCGGTCTCGCCGGGGAAGCCGGTGATGAAGGTGCTGCGGATCGTCAGATCAGGCACGGCCTTGCGCCAAGCCGCGATGCGGTCGAGTATGCGGTCAACGTCGCCCGGCCGCTTCATCAATTTGAGGATGCGCGGGCTGGCGTGTTGGAACGGTACATCGAGATAGGGCAACAGTTTTCCTTCTGCCATCAGTGGCAGCAGGTCGTCGACGCTCGGATACGGGTATACGTAATGCAGTCGTACCCACAGGCCGAGCTCGCCCAGTTCCTTGCAGAGTTCGTAAAGCCGGGTTTTTACCGGCTTGCCGCCGGAAAATCCCGTGCGGTATTTGACATCAACGCCGTAGGCACTGGTGTCCTGCGAAATGATGAGCAGTTCCCTGACCCCGGCTTCTGCCAGCGTTTCAGCTTCTTTGAGCACCTCACCGATGGGGCGTGAAACCAGGTCGCCGCGCAATGCGGGGATGATGCAGAAACTGCAACGATGGTTGCAGCCTTCGGAAATCTTGAGATAGGCGTAATGATCGGGCGTAAGCCGTATGCCCTGTGGTGGCACCAGATCGACGAAAGGATCATGCACTGGTGGCAGGTGGGCATGCACCGCCTCCATCACTTCCGCCAGCGCGTGTGGGCCGGTGACAGCCAGCACGCTGGGATGGGTGTCGCGCACCACATTACCCTTGGCGCCGAGGCAACCCGTCACAATGACCTTGCCATTTTCGGCGAGTGCTTCGCCAATGGCATCGAGGGACTCTTCTACTGCGGCATCAATGAAGCCGCAGGTATTGACGACGACCAGATCGGCGCCGTCATAGCTGCCCGTTATCTCGTAACCCTCGGCACGCAGCCGGGTAAGAATCTGCTCGGCATCACTGGCGGCCTTCGGGCAGCCCAGCGAGACAAATCCGACGCGCGGGCTGCGAGATTTTCTCGGTGGCACTATTTTTTCTTCTCAACAGCCTTTTCTGGCGCTTCCTGGCCCGGTAACTGGAAACCGGTAAACACCTTGCGGGTCTGCTCTTGAATGCTTTCCTGCATCTGGTGGAACATTTTCTGGCTCTGTTCGACGTAGGTGCCCATCATGCTCTGCATGGCCGGCCCCTGAAAATTGAGAAACTGCGCCCACATGTCTTTGCTCATTGCCGGGTTGTTAACACCGTAGAGCGAAGTGGCCTGTTCTTGTAGCTTTTTCTGCATGTCAGTGAAGGCGCTGATATTGTTTTCGAGATACTGGCCCATCATGCCCTGCATGGCATTGCCATAGAAGCGAATCATTTGCGCCAGGATGTCGGATGAGAACATCGGCGTTCCACCGGCTTCTTCCTCAAGGATGATCTGTAGCAGGATGCTGCGAGTCAAATCGTCGCCCGACTTGGCATCCACCACCCTGAATTCTTCGTGCTTCAGTACCAGTTCCTTGACGTCGACCACCGTTATGTAAGTGCTGGTGCGAGTGTCGTAAAGACGGCGATTCGGATATTTTTTGATGAGACGGACCGCTTCGGTCATGTTGTTTCCCCCCCCCTCGATATTCCCGGCGCCACCCGTTGCACACTTGTGAGTACTTGTGGCAACGCCGGAGTTGCAACTTACTGCAAATACAGGCCGCCGTTGATGTTGAGCGTGGCGCCAGTCATGTAGCCGGCCAGATCGGAGGCCAGATACGAACACAGGGCACCCATTTCTTCCGGCTTGGCCAGACGCTTCATCGGGATGGTGTCGACGATGCTCTTCAGCACGTCTTCGCGGATCGCCATTACCATCTTGGTGGCAACATAGCCGGGGGCGATGGCGTTAACCGTGACGCCCTTGGTGGCGAGTTCCTGTGCCAGCGCCTTGGTGAAGCCGATCACGCCGGCCTTGGCAGCCGAGTAGTTGGATTGGCCAGCTTGGCCCTTGACGCCGTTGACTGAAGAGATGTTGATAATGCGGCCCCAGCCGCGCGCGGCCATGTTGGCGGAGACCTGCTTGGTCATGTTGAACAGGCTGGTGAGGTTGGTGGAAATCACCGCGTCCCACTGGTCCTTTTCCATCTTGGCAAACATCTTGTCGCGGGTGATGCCGGCGTTGTTGACCAGGATATCGACCGGGCCGGCCTTGGCTTCGGCTTCGGTGACCATCGCCTGGCAGGAAGCCAGATCGGCCACATCGCCGGCGACGCAGATGAAGTCCTTGAAGCCGGCGGCTGCCATTTCCTTCAGCCACTCGTCCTTGTTGTCGAATTGCGGATGGTAAGCGGCGACGACCTTATGGCCATCCTTGGCAAAAGCCTGGCAAATGGCGGTGCCGAGGCCACCCATGGCGCCGGTGACGAAAGCTACGCGTTGAGTCATGATTTTCCTTTCAGTGCTCGTGGTTGATGGTGTAAGAGTATTTCTCCCGGGCTCTTGTAGCTGGCCCTGATTTCATGCCTTTTCTTTTACATAGCGACCGGGTGCAGGCTCACCCGGCGAATATTTCTTGTTGCCCATGCGCCCGCGCGCCGGTACCTCACCGTCGGCAAATTGCTTGAGCCAGTCGGCCCAGCGTTGCCACCAGCTGCCCTTGACCTCGGTGGCGGTAGCCAGCCATTCGTCCGAATTTGCGGTGGTGCTGTCGTTGATCCAGTGGCTGCGCTTGTTCTTGGCGGCAGGGTTGATTACGCCCGCGATATGCCCGGAAGCGCCGAGCACGAAGGTGGAGGATGTGGCAGGGCCACCCAGCAGCTTGCGGCCGAGATAGGACGATTGCCAGGGCACGATGTGGTCTTCGCGCGTGGCGAGGATGAAGTGCGGCATATCGACGCGGCCGAGATCGGCACGTGTGCTGCACATCACCAGTTTGCCGGGTTCGCGCAGGCTGTTCTCCAGGTACAGATTGCGCAGATACCAGGCAGCAAATGGCCCCGGCAGGTTGGTCGAATCGCCGTTCCAATAGAGCAGGTCGAAGGCGGTCGGCTTGTTGCCCTTGAGGTAATTGCCGACGACGTACTGCCAGATCAGGTCGTTGGCGCGCAGCGCAGAAAATGTGGTGGAAAGTTCCTTGGCGGTCAGCAGGCCGCCCTTGCCGATGGTCGTTTCGCGCTGCGCCACCGAGTTTTCATCAACGAAACAGCCGATCTCGCCCGTATCGGTAAAGTCGAGCAGGGTGGTCAGCAAGGTCAGCGAAGCCACCGGATCTTCGCCGCGCGC
The DNA here is from genome assembly GCA_903930805.1 of uncultured Rhodocyclaceae bacterium. Lineage (GTDB taxonomy): Bacteria > Pseudomonadota > Gammaproteobacteria > Burkholderiales > Rhodocyclaceae > Sulfuricystis. The sequence continues at coordinate 5,090 of CAIYZZ010000290.1, forward strand.
CTTGGCTACAGCCAGCGCGGATGAAAGGATGGTGCCGCCAACGCAGAAGCCCAGCGCATTGATCTGTGGAGTGCCGCAAATTTCCTGCACGATGCGGATGGCGGTGAGCGGACCGTGCTCCAGATAATCATCCCAGGTCAGGTGGCCCTGCTCAGCCTGCGGATTGCGCCAAGAGACGAGGAAGACCGTCTGTCCCTGCGACACGGCGTAACGGACAAACGAGTTTTCCGGCTGCAGGTCGAGGATGTAATACTTGTTGATGCAGGGTGGCACGATCAGGAAAGGCCGGTGCGCCACGCTGTCGGTCAGCGGGGCGTATTGCAATAGCTGGAACAGATCGTTCTCGAACACCACTGCGCCCGGGGTTGTCGCCAGGTTGCGACCGACTTCGAAGGCGCTGTCGTCGGTCATCGAGATGCGGCCTTTTTCGAGATCGCCGAGCAGATTCTGCAGACCAAGCTTGATGCTTTCGCCCTTGGTTTCGAGAGCTTTCTGGATGAATTCCGGGTTGGTGGCAGCGAAATTGGAAGGCGCCATGGCATCGACGAACTGGCGGGTAGCGAACTGCATCCGGTTTTTTGTCAGAACGTCGGCAGCCGGTGCGACATCGGCCATTTTTTTCAGGTAGCTGGCATTCAGCAGGTAAGCCTGATGCAAATAGTCGTAGATCGGACTTTCCGCCCAGGCCGGATGGCCGAAGCGTTTGTCACCAGGCTCGGCCTGCACCATGGGGGCTGTGGCTTCCCCAGGTTTGCGCTGGAGCATTGACTGCCAGAGGACGGCATGTCTCTGATGCCATTCCTGCTGCAAGGCAGCCAACGCGCTATTGGAATCTTGGGGAGTCGTCATGCGGTTTCTCTTCTGTCGGGGGTGAAAGGTGAGATTTTGCAATGCAGCATAGCTGCTGTCAATGTGGGCATACACCCAGTTTTATTCATGAGAGCCAGATCAGGCTGGCCATGCGGCCGGTGGTGCCGTCGCGGCGATAGGAATAAAAACGTTTCTTGTCGCGCACCGTGCAAAAGTCGGCGCTAGCGGTACGGCTTATGCCGAGCGCGGCCAGCCGCTGCCGCGCGAGCAAGTAGATATCGCATAGCCATTTACCCTCGGTTTGTGCCGCGAAGGCTGCGGTTGCTTGTATGTCGTGAGCGACAAAGGTCGCTCGCACCTCATCGCCCACTTCAAAATTGAGTGGCCCGATGGCGGGTCCCAGCCAAGCCAGCAGTTGCTCACCCGACACACCCATTGACATGACGGTCGACTCGATCACCCCGGCGGCCAGCCCGCGCCAACCTGCGTGGGCGGCTGCCACGACCGTTCCGGCCTCATCGCAGAGTAGCACCGGCAAGCAGTCGGCAGTCAATACCGCACAGACCATGCCGGGCGCATGCGTGAAAGCCGCATCTGCCAATTCGTTGCTGGCGGAACGTTGTGCGTCTAAACACCCGATGCCATGTACCTGCTTGAGCCAAAGCGGTTCAGCGGGAAGATGTTGGCGCAAGCGGCGGCGATTTTCGGTAACTGCTGCCGCAGCGTCGCCCACATGATTGCCGAGATTGAAACTGTCCCACGGCGCTGCGCTCACACCGCCGCTGCGCGTCGTTACCAGCGCATGCACGTTGGTGGGCGCATCCCAGTCGGGAATGATGAAGTCACTCGTCACGCAGTTCATCCAGCAAGGTAGCGAAGTCTTCCGGCAGCGGCGATTTCCATGACATCTCTGTACCATCGTTCGGATGTACCAGTTCCAGCCGGCAGGCGTGCAGTGCCTGGCGCAGGAAAGCATCGAGGGCCGCGTCGCCGCACTTTGTCTTGCCATAGACCGGGTCGCCCACGAGTGGGTGCTTGATACTCGCCATGTGTACGCGGATTTGGTGGGTGCGCCCGGTTTCGAGCTGGCACTCGACCAACGTACAGTGGTCGAAATGTTCTTTTATGAGGTAGTGGGTGCGCGCCTCCTTGCCACCATATTTCAATACTGCCATCTTGGTGCGTTGTACCGGGTGGCGGCCCAGTGGCGCATCCACCGTGCCGTCACGCAACACCGTGCCATGCACCAGCGCAAGGTAGTGACGTTTCACCGTGCGTGCCTGCAACTGGCGTACCAGATCGGTTTGCGCCACCAGGGTCTTGGCGACGACGAGCAGGCCGGAAGTCTCCTTGTCGAGCCGATGCACGATGCCGGCGCGCGGCACCCCAGCCAGTGCCGGCGCATGATGCAGCAGCGCATTCATCAGCGTGCCGTTGGCGTTGCCATTGCCCGGGTGCACCACCAGCCCGGCAGGTTTGTCGATGACGATCAGCGTTTCATCCTCAAAAACGATGGGGAGCGCAATATTCTCTGCTGCATCGGAAAAAGTCGGCGCTGGCGGGACGGCTATTGAGAGATGCTCTCCGCCCCAGACCTTGTGTTTGGCGGCGGTGGTCACCCCGTCAAGGTGGATTAGCCCATCCTTGAGCCAAGCCTGTAACCGACTGCGTGAATGTTCGGGCAGCAGCCGGGCCAATGCAGCGTCCAGTCGCAAGCCGGCGCATTCAGGCGGAACCATTATTTCCGCTGGGCTATAATCGGCCGAACTTTCTTGACTCACTTGGAATTGGCTCATCATGCGTAGTTTAGCTTCCCTGCTCGCCATTCTCTCACTGGCGTTTTTTGCCGGCTGCGGCCTGCTGCCCGAACAGATCGATGAAACCGCCGCCTGGTCGGCTAACAAACTGTACGCCGAGGCCAAGACGGCTATGTCCGATGGTGCCTACGACAAGGCTGTCAAGTATTTCGAGAAGCTCGAGGCGCGCTACCCCTACGGTCGTTACGCCCAGCAGTCGCAGCTCGAAGTGGCCTATGCCTACTACAAGCAGGAAGAAAAAGTCTCGGCCATTGCCGCCTGCGATCGCTTCATCCGTCTGCACCCGAATCACCCGAACGTTGACTACGCCTTCTACCTGAAAGGGCTGGTGAATTTCAACGAAGACCTGGGCATGCTCGGCCACGTCAGCATGCAGGATTTGACCGAGCGCGATCCCAAGGCGGCGGCTGAATCTTTCGAGGCCTTCAAGGCACTCGTCAATAAATTCCCGGAGAGCAAATATGCCAAGGATGCCGCGTTGCGCATGGCTTATCTGGTGAATGCGCTCGCTGCGCACGAGGTGCACGTCGCCCACTACTACATGCGGCGTGGCGCTTACGTTGCTGCCGTCAACCGTGCCCAGACGGCAGTGAAGACTTACCCTGATGCACCCGCGAACGAAGAAGCCCTGTTTGTCATGATCAAGGCCTACGATGCCCTGAGCATGACCGACCTGCGCGACGATACCGAGCGTGTGATGAAAAAGAACTTCCCCAACAGCGAGTACTACAAGCGCGGGCTGAATCGCACCGAGCCCTGGTGGAAACTCTGGTAACAACCTGTACCCGCCATCCCCCCAGCCCCTTCCTCGCGGAAGGGGCGACTTGCGGCGCGCTGCGCGCGGACTATTTTATCCTCTCTGCCGTCGAGCCTCGAACAGGCAGATGCCGGAAGCCACTGAAACGTTGAGGCTCTCGACCGCGCCATACATCGGTATTTTCGCCAGTTCGTCGCAGGTTTCGCGCGTCAGTCGACGCAGCCCCTCGCCTTCAGCACCCAGCACCCAAGCTGTTGCACCCTTCTGTTCGATGGCGTAAAGGTCGCGCGTTGCCTCACCGGCCGCGCCGATGGTCCAGATACCGCGCTCCTTGATCTCGCGCAGGCTGCGTGCGAGGTTGGTCACGACGATGTAGGGGACGGTGTCGGCCGCCCCGCTTGCCACCTTGATCGCCGTGGCATTGAGGCCGCAGGCACGATCCTTCGGCGCCACGACGGCATGCGCGCCGGCGGCGTCGGCGACACGCAGGCAAGCGCCCAGGTTATGCGGGTCGGTCACGCCATCGAGTACCAGGAGCAGCGCCGGTTCGGCTAGGTTATCGAGCACATCGTCGAGCGTCACGTATTTCTGCTGGGCGGCGACCTTGGCGACCACGCCCTGGTGACGCTCGCCCTTGGTCATGCCATCCAGGCGTGCGGCATCGACGCTGACGATGCGCACACCGCGCGATTCGGCTAGTTGCGCCAGGTCGCGGCTACGCCCGTCCTGGCGGCCGGCGGCGAGATAGATTTCCCGCACGCCTTCCGGATCGTGGCGTAGCTTGGCTACCACGGCGTGGAAGCCGTGGATGTGTCGAAGCTCCTCAGGCATGCTTGATTACGCGGTACTGCGCGGTCATGCGGTGCGTTGCGCCCGGCGCGAGCGTGATGACGTCGTCGGCCGCATTCGCGGTCTCGACGCAGACCATTTTGTTTTCGCCTTGCCGGCCGAAGTCACCCATCTTCGCCGCCTTCTCAGCGCCCGGGTTCCACACCACGGTGGAACGGCTGCCGGTGCTGGTGATGAGGATCGTGCGCTTCATCACCGGATCGATGATCCCGCAGCAGCCGGCGGTGCCGAGATAGAGACGATCCATTTCGCCCTTGAAGCTCACTGCACCCTTTTGCTTCTTGCGTTTGCCGCCTTCTACCCTGTCGATGTAGGTGCAGCTTTCCAGCCCGGCGATACTGGCCTGGCGGATGTCGCTGATCGCGAAATAGGTGTGCAGCGCCTGGCCGAGCTGGAAGGGCGCTGTGCCGGTGTTTCTGGTGGAGAGTCCGATGACGAGTTCCTGACCTACGGTGATGACGTTCCTCACCGTCGAGGCATGCGGCCACTGCGCAAGCGCGGCATCGTTCATCACCGGCTTGAATTCGAGACGGACGCGGCCGTCGGGCAGCTTGCTCGCGTCGAACAGAGACCATGGGATCGTGCGCGCAAAGCCGTGGCCGGGATAGTTTGCTTCTGTGGCGTGCGGGCCGAACCATGGCCAGCACAATGGCACACCGCCACGGATGGATTTGCCCGCCGCGAACTTGGCGGCTTTCGACAACCAGATCACCGGCTTTTGGCCATTCGGTTGCCAAGTCATAACATGCGCGCCTTGCAAGGCGATGGAGGCCTGCGAGAGCGCCGCCGTGACCTGAATAGCGATAAAACCGGGCGCGCTTTCGCTAAAAGACAAAAAGTCGGCGCTGGCGAAACGGCATTTGAGTTCGTCGATTGTCGTCATGATGCTTGCTCCTGCGTGGTTTTTAATTCTTCCAGGCTTTCAGCGGCGATTTCCCTGACCTCGGCATCCGGGTCGTCCAGCCGCGCCTCGATATATTTGATGGCATTCGTTGCGCCCGAGAGGCCGAGCAGATGGCAGGCGTCGGCGCGGACGCGCACGTCGCCGTGGCCGGCCAGCATACCGAGCGCGGGCACCAGCGCCTGCAGCGCAGAGCTGCCGGCATGGCGTTCGAGAATGGCAGCCGCGCCGAAGCGCACGTTCATGTTTGTATCGGGATTAGCGACGATGGGTAGCAAGTCGGCGAGCGCTGCAGGTACATGTTCCACCACTTCCAGCACGCGCGTGAGTTGACCTTCCAGCAACCAGATCTGAAATTGTTCAGCACGGTCGCGCATGCCAAGCCGCAAGGCTGCGCGCGTCGGTTGCGTGGCCAACGGGAAATCAAACTTCATTTGTCTTCCGCAAGCCGAAAATCGATCATGTTCTGGTGAAGATCAATATTGCTATATAACACGATGGTCTTATGTGTAAACGTCAGCAGTGTGACTGTTGGGGCTGCCAGCCTAACTACTTATATTCGTTTCGCTACCAATCTGCACGCTAGAGGAAAATGGCAATTCTAACGATTACCCTTCGGTGATTTCAAAGAAATGGCCCTTGACCCGGACCGAGCGACCACGAAACAGTGCCACCAGCTTGCCGTGCTGATTGCTGACCTCGATGTCGTAGATGCCGCTGCGCCCTCCCTGCTGGCGGACATGGCCGATCGCAGTCAGGACATCATCCAGATAAGTTGGTGCCAGGAAGTTGATATCCACCCCACCGGCAACCGCCCGGTGGTTGTCGGAGTTGCACGCATAGGCAAAGGTTGAATCAGCAACGGCGAAGATGAACGCACCATGGCAACTGCCATGTCCATTGACCATGTCCTGCCTGACCTTCATGCGCAGTGTGGCCGCGCCTGGACCAACGGCCACAATCTCCATGCCTAATCCGCGTGCCGCATGGTCATCAGGCCACATGATCTCAGCACAGCGTTCAGCGGTTTCTTGCGGGGTAAGCGGCATATCCATGTCTTCTTGCGCTGGATAGAAGAGCCGGTACTCGGCTGAAGCTGAGTACCGGCCCGCCGTATTACTTCTTCTTGGCAGCCTTCTTGCCGGCAACAGTGGCCTTGAAGGTCGCACCCGCCGTAAAACGCGGCACGGTCGTAGCGGCGATTTTCAGAACGGCGCCGGTGGCCGGGTTGCGGCCAGTACGCGCAGCACGCTTTGATGACTTGAAGGTACCGAAACCAACCAAAGTAACGGTGTCACCTTTCGCAACGGCTTTGACGACGGTTTCAATGGTGGCTTTCAGCGCACGCTCGGCATCTGCTTTGCTAAGTTCAGCGGATTTGGCGATGACTTCGATCAATTCAGATTTGTTCATGGGTAGTGACCTTTCTTGTTGATGAGAGAGTTGCAATGCGAAGAACCGAGCGGCGCCAATCTTTTGTTTCATCGGCAACCGCCTGATTGCCACTTTGGCCTTCAGTGCCTGGGACTTGGGGCCGCTGGGTACGGATGCTAACAGGCGCAGGGGGCTGTGTGAACGGGTACCTTCGCCGGGTGGTGACTGACTTGGGGCAGTTCAAGCAGCAGCCCGACGTGATCATCGCTAACCGCATTACCGACAATCTGCGTGACGTGGCTGAGAAGGTCTATAGCCGGGACTTGTTTGGCGGGGATGCGTAAAAGTCGGCGCTGGCGGGTATCGCGTAGAATCGCCGGTTGGTAACGAAGGAGCCAACTATGCTGAAAATTCTTTTTATCCGTGCTGAGTGGGACGAAGAGGCAAGCGTATGGGTTGCTACTTCAGATGATGTGCCTGGTTTGGCAACCGAAGCGGATACGCTTGAACAGCTTTCTGCAAAGCTCGAATCCATGGTGCCTGAGCTACTGGATGCGAATGGATATCCAGAAGGCCCCGATGTTCCCTTTGAGCTTCTGGCCAGAAAGCTATCCGTTGCACATCGGATAGCCGCGTAAGTGGTTTCCAGCTTTACTCCGGACCTAAAGAAGGTCTTGCAAGCCGCCGGATGTCGATTTGTCCGGCCGGGTAAAGGTGA